>CAUQHD010000001.1:0-44520 GCA_963517805.1 uncultured Flavobacteriaceae bacterium
GTGCGGTATCTTTATGGTGTCCAGTATATGTACAGCAGACTTACCACCAGAGAATAACTCCTGAAGCCCTGCTGTAGCCTCTAAATCATACAGAGGCACCTCCTGTATCTCATGTATGGAGTCTGCAGTCTTTCTATTGGTCGGTAGATTTTCTATAATATATGGATTATCTTCATTTGATGACATTTTTTTTACTTTTGGTTTGTCATCAAAATTGTCATCGTTTTTATCATCATTTTTTTTGATGACATTTTCTTCACTTTTGGTTTTTACAATTTCTCCTATTCCAGTAATTAAATATTCAGCATTTATAAAATTAAATTCCATTACAGTATTCTGTATTACTTTTATCCCTGCATTACTCCTCCCTTTCAATATTTCATTCATCATAGAAGTGCTTATACCTATTTTTTTTGAAAAATCAGAGGGGTTAGTAATATAATTATTATTCATTAAATAATTATAAGCATCTATAAACCTGTTAGTTACTTCTTTCATATAAAAATATTTTACAGAATGTTGTAAATTTGTTTTGTTATATACAGAATTCTGTATATATTTGCATTGTAATTAAAAGCAAAGGTATGAATAAAAATAAGACACTTGCGGAAAAACTAAAAAATAAATTTCCGTCGTATGTAGAAATCGCTAAAAAATATGATACCCACCCAAACTATGTAGGGGATATAGCGAGGGGAATCCGAAAACCTATCAGAGGGAAAGGCTTAGAAATCAAGAAAGAGTTAGAAGAATTAGTAAAATAAATAGATATGAAAAAGTTAATCCACAAAATCCTTTGTATAAAGGTGTCCAGAGTTATCAGATTTTGGAATGACCCAGAGAACTCCATAGCGGTGCAGTCACTCTACCTATTTGGGCAAAGGCTCTGTGATGTAGGCACCCGCAGGGCTACCAAAAGAGAATTTATGAAATCCTTGAATTATTATCATCTATAAAAATATGATAATAAAAAAACAACAAAATGAGAGTAGCAATGAATAAAATTAAAATTTATCTGAAACAGATTCTCTGTAATGTTTTTCGGGCATTATGGTCAGAGTCATCTCATGGTAAGCAGCAAAAGCCATCAGAGCGTTCATTTTCAAATGAAGTTCGTAGAGATTTCCAGACAAATGAAGGTAATATTTATGGTCTTCCAAAGGCTGAATCCGAATATCCATTATCTCACAAAAAGAGAATAGATGCTTGGTGTCAGATTCTACTTGAAGTTTATCAGAATCCGCAAAAATACTACAAATAAAGAAAAAATTTTGGTTAGACATATCACTAAAATTTTTGATTAGACACCACAAATTTAGTGATTTTATCCCAAAGTTGGTAAGACCAATTCAGCGAAGCGAAATCGCCTTTGGGAGCAAAAGAAAACAAGAAAATGAATATAGAAATTCCTATATGGTTATTGATTGTAATACTGGGCACTAATGTAACAATAGCGGCATCGCTCATGGATAGAATGAGAAATAAGGATTAAAGGCGTTTGATGGAAGTACCTACGGCAAGAGAATGATAAGGATTAGTAATATTGTTTATCATATCATCAAGGGTTTTATTTTTCTCTTGATAAGGAGTTAAATAGTTTTGATGCACAGCAATGATGGCATTCTTATTTTCCTCCTTACAAACTACTGAAAGGGGAAACCAAAAATGATAGCGAATAACGATGAATTTTCGGTTATCCGCAATAATACTTACCACATCTCCTGTTTTGTATTTTCTTTTTTTACGATGATAAAACCATCTGAATAAATAAAATGTGAAATAAGGAGCAATAATACAAAGTACCAATAACCCAATGGGAATAGAAATATAAGTGAATAAAAAATTATAGTGCGAAGCTGCTAATGTAAATAATGCAGTGATGAGGACAGCCCAAGTATTGATGCGGTTTAAGACTCTAAATACTTTATCAAAAAACTTATTCATTATATCAATTTTAAGCAAAAGTACAAAAAAAGCACTGGCAAATAGCTGGAAGTAAAAAGCAAAATTAAAATGAACTTACAACCCACAGATATCATCATACGAAAAACCGACAGCACGGAGACGCTCTGGCTCTCTCAGAGGTTGATAATGGAGGTGTGTGGGATAAGTGAGGGATATTTAAGACAAGTTGTTAGACCTCGCTATGAAAACACAGTGAGAAAGTGCGACCTGGCAAAGAGTAAGGAGTTTTTACCCGACAGCGGTAAGGCATGGAGATGGGCAAGAACGGGCAACAGCTTCTACTACTGCCTGGATAATATCCCAGATAGAGCACCGAAGCACTACCGCTCTATGTTCGGCGATGCAGAAACCCTGCGCGAGCTGTGGGAGCAGAGCAGACAGAATAAATTTGAAAGTGAGCTGGAACTGCGTTTTAAACGCCATGTAAAGGCTAATTTTAGGAACTTTTTAGAGTTCTATACCGATGCTGACGAGGTACAGCGCCCCGCACTGGCTAAGGCATGTGCTGTGCTGGATTTTATTTTAGATGAAAAAGACAGCTACGGCGGAACAAAGAATAAGATTTATAAGGATTTAAGCCCAATTCTAAAAGAAATGGACTTACAATATATCCCGCATAATCCTATAAGATTAAAGGAAAAAATAGACATCTTGGAGGAGTTTGACCATGCTATACCAGAAATCATCCACCTTCCGAGGGTAGGAAATCTCAATGCGGAGGTATATAACGACCCTGTGGTTTTCGGCTGGGCAATGCAGCTGAGAGCAGAAGGAGCAAACTTTACAGATAAATATATTATCCGCCAGATATGGGAGGCATGCGAAAGAACAGGAAGAAGAAAACCATCCGACAGATGGTTTGGGCAGAAGATATTTGAAACGGCTCACGCTCAGTTTTTGACAGCTCAAAAACGATATGGAAGCAGTAAAAAAGCCAATATACATAAGTCATACATCCCATTTGCTGATGCTTTTTATGCTGGTGACTGCTGGGAAGTGGATGCTACAAGGGTCAATATCATAGCCCACCAGACCAAAGATAAAAATGGAAATAAGGTAGAAAGACATCTAATGGTGGTGGTAGTTCGGGATGTAATGAGCGGAGATATTCTGGGATATGATTTTACCTATGCAGAAGACCACTCCAGCTTTGCAAGAGCCATGAAAATGGCAGTACAGACAGCAGGATATCTGCCTTATGAACTAGTAACTGACCGTTTCCCAGGGCATAATACAGACCAGATAAAACGGCTGTTTGAGAGAATGGAAGCGATGGGGGTTATCGTTACGATGAGTCACAATGCTAAGGAAAAAGCAGGAATAGAGCGGTGGTTTGGAACTTTCCAGAGTGTCATTCTGATGGGGTCAAAATATTACTACGGAGAAGGGATTACTTCTACAAGACTGACCGCCCAAAGAAGCCCAGAATATCTGGCAAAACTAAAAAAAGAAAGCAGGAAAGCGGGATTTGATGTAGTGCAGGCTTATACAGAATGTGAAACGCTGATAGAACAATGGAGGAATTTAAAATACTCCTACTACAGCCGGAAACATGCTAATCTGCATAAAACTCCAAAGGAACTGCATAATGAAAGCGAAAAGAAGCATGTAACCTTTGTAAACAGACTGCAGACCTCTATGCTCTTTGACTTGAAAAAAGAGATTACAATAAGAAATAATGGACAGTTCCATTTAGAGATGATGGGGGTAAAATTCTACTACCAGATAGATGTAGAGGATTACGAAATTATTGCCAAATACCATAACAAACAGGTTTTGGTTTCTTATGATTTGGATGATTTAAACGAGGTCTACCTGTGGAGAGAACATGGCAATTTATTGGTCTCATTATGTACAGCACAGGAGCTTAAGCCAATAGTGAAACATGGACCAGGCAAAGAACTGGGCAAAATTTCACAGCAGAAAGCAAGAGAACGCCGTATAGAAGAACTGAAGCAGCAGGATTTAGACCAATATACAGCTGTTGCGAATGAGGAGGAACTATTATTAGGAATAAATACGGATAAGAAGAAGGCCAATGGATTTGAGGACTACTACAATGGAGTAAATATTCCTCTAAAAAAAGTATCAGGAAGCGACATTGCCCCTGATGACTTTGAAAACAGCTTTCTAAACAAGAAAGACTATTAAAAATAAATAGATATGACAAATTTACAAAAAAAAGAGATAGTACAAGCTATCCATGAAGAAAAAGTCCGATTAGGTAGCTATGCAAGGGTAGCTACCAAAGTCGGAGTTTCAGAGGCTACAATCTCCCAAATGAGAAATGACAACTGGGATAAAATCGCAGACGGCCTATGGACAAAGGTAGCACAGGCATTAGGTTTTACTTCTGATGAGTGGCAGCTTGCCGAAACATTGAATTTCAGAAAGATTACTAATGTTTTAAATGACGCCAAAAATGAAAGCATGTTTATGGCCATCAGCTATAAGGCAGGAAGTGGAAAAACAGCTACTCTAAAGCATTATTCAGAGGTAAACAGCGAGGAAAATGTGTTTTTCATCCAAGCCAGAGAGTGGGCAAAGAGGGATTTTCTTTTAGAATTGTGCCAAAAACTAGGAATTGATGCAGGAAAAGGCTATGTAGGGGTAGATAAATTAGGAATGAAAGTGATAGACTTTTTTGCAAAGAGACAAAGCAGAAAACCTCTTTTAATCGTAGATGAAGCTGACAAACTCCGTCCTTCTGCCCTCCGTTGGTTTATTACTCTTTATAACGAGCTGGAGGATAAAATGGCGGTTGTAATAGCAGGGACTGAAAACTTAGAAAAGACTATAAGCAAAGGGGTTAAATATAATAAACTCGGTTTTGATGAGATTTCAAGCCGTTTCGGAAGAAAATTTATCAATAACCTGCTGGGGGCAAGAAAAGAAGATGTGGAGCTGATATGTAGAGCTAATGGCATTGATGATAAGGCTATGATAAGTAAAATTTTTGAAGAATGCGAACCAGTCAATATTGTTATACAGGAGCAGAGCATTAAGGTTGTTGAAGATTTAAGAAGACTTAAAAGAGTGATAAAAAGAGAGTTAATACAACAAAAATATGAAATGTCTAATAATTAAAACCAACCATCATGACAGAACTATTTGAGCCCAACCTTGAGGAGTTGGAAGTAATGATAAAAGAAATAGAGAAACAAATGGAAGATGCCGACAGCCTTGCAGAGTGGAAAGAACTACAGCATCAGTTGGATGAATTACTAGAGAGACAAAAACAATTATTAGAAAATCAAGAAAAATAAAAGATTATGACAACAATAGAAGAATTACTAAAAAAGCCCATTACAGAACTTTCCAGCATAGAAATGGAGCAGGTAATGGCACACAAGAAAAAAGAAGAATTTGAGGCAGAACAAGCTAGAAAACAAGCAGTTGAAAATGAATGCGACCTCCTTGTAAATGCTATTGTAGAGGAATACAGCCAAAAAAGTGAAGATTTACGAATTTGGAAAGATTTACAGGCAGAAGCCATCATAAATCATCACAAGAAAATGTATGAAAGCCTGGGAACAGAACCAAAAGAAACGAAATCAATCACTCACAAGACCAAAGATGGTAAACGAAAAGTAGTGTTAGAATATGCGGACAAGTTTGGTTTCAACAACGAAGCAGTGGTGCATATTGATAAAATAAAAGAAATCATCAAACGAGAATTCGCAGATACTAATCCTAAATTATTCGGATTTGTAGAGAGTATTTTGGTAAAAAATAGTGCAGGGGATTATGACCCTAAACTATTAACTAAAGCAAGAAAAGAGGCTGAAAAGCTGGATAATCCGCAAGAGATTTTAGAAGAGTTTGATAAGTTGGAAAAATGTAAAGTCATTGAGGGAACTTCCCGATATGTAAGAGCTTATGAGAAAGACAAAAACAATAAATGGCAGGGAATAACACTAAATTTTTCAGCACTTTAAAACTAAAATAAAAATGGACAAAATAGAAGAAATCACAGAAGCAGTAAAAGAGTTTTTCGAGAGAGAAACAAAAGAACTTAGCAAAGAAGAATATCAAGAAGTTTTGAGAGAACTTATCTCTGATTTTGCAATAATGCTGGATGCTTCAAAACGAGAGGATTAAATCCTAACCTTTCCGCACAGGCAGGCACCGATGTTCGAGCCATCGGGCGGAGCAAAAGATAATTTTAAGAAAAAATTAAAGTGTAAAATGACAAAGAAACAAATTATTGAGCTGATATTAAATACAGCAGGTTTTGAATTAAAAGAATATGAAATTATTAGAGCAGGTTCATTAACAGGATATGAAGGAACGGCTTATGATGGAAAAGGAGGGTTTATAGATTTCGCAACAGACTCATTTGAAGATGCAATAAGAGAAATATTAGAAGATATCTATAATACCAAAAATGTTGAATTTAATACAATATTAAAGTAATGGAAATCCTAAAAATGTTTGCCCTTGTGGTATTGCAGAATGCGAGTTTTACCCTTGTGAGCAGGGCAAGAAACAGCAGCAGCTTGATGTATCATACTATTGCCAGTGTGCTCAGTAACGGAGTCTGGCTCCTTGTGATTAGAAAAGTAGTACAGAATTTTGACAGTCTAGATATGATGCTTACTTACCTTGTAGGTTCAGTTGTCGGAAGTGTTTTAATGCACTATGTATCAATGAAATATTTTGAAAATAATAATAAAAAATAAATAAAAAATGGAAAAGAAATTTTTTGCAAAAATCAACAACGGCAACACGAAATACACTCTTTATTTTGGTAGTAAGAAAAATCTGGAAGAGTTTGAGGAAATGGTTTTTAACTGTATTAAAAATCCAAAAAAATACACAAGTGTAATTTACATGGGCATTGATGAGAAGACCATTTTACCTGCAAAATTCTTAAACGAAAGTGTAATTACATTCTCAAAAAGTGAATAAAAAAACTCTATTTCCCAAATGGTTCATGTAGGCGGTTCGATTCCGCCTTTGGGAACAAATAAAAATGACCGATTTACAATTCATAAGACTGTTGAAATACGCTTTAAAACCAAATAAAAAGGGAAACAAAGCCAGTATTATAAATGCCTTAGAATTAGTGGAAATCTTTAAAGATAAGGTTATTGAAGATTATTTAAAGGAGGCTAAAAGTATAAGAAATAAGAAAAAAACATGACACCAAACGCAATTATACTAAGACTACGGGACAAATTTAGTGAATCAGCTCTCCGTTCTGCTGTAGAACTTCATACCAATTATGATAAATGGAATGTAGAAGATTTGACAGAAGACGAACTTAAAAATTTATTTAGTCTTCTTTGTCCTCAAAAAACGCCAGCAGAGCAGGTTTTTAATCTTCAAATGGAACAAAGATTAAAAAACCTTAGAAGTATTATTTTAAAAGAAGCTTCTTATATAGGTCTATTAGAACCTGATAACTGGGATAGGTTTAACGCTTTTATGAAAAAGTACAGCCCTTTAAAAAAATCTTTGAACCAGTATAAAATTGATGAGTTTGAGGGACTTATAAAGCAGTTCAAAAGCATGAGAGCCAAGTATGAAAAGCAGGCAAAAATACCTTTCACACAGCAATGGTATCATAAAAATAAAATTCCTGCTCCATCTATTAACTAAAAAAAAGTCCGTAGCCATACAGAAACCACAGACTTTGCACATGAACAATGCAAATATAGTAAAAATCTGTATGGCTTACAATAAATCTAATTATTATAAAAAAATCATTAAAATTCAAGAGATTACGCAGGTGCAGAAGCATCAGCATGGTTTGACCTATAAGGAAATTTACTATAAACATATAGAAGAACAGTTCAATATCAGCAGCAGGACTTACCGCACTTACCTGGGCATCCCTGCTAAAAGAGAGTTGAAAAAACTTCAAGAAGCAGAACGACTAAAAGGACAACAATTGACATTTAATTTTTAATATTATGAGTATACAAGTAACATTCCCCTCTGCGGGACATCATTCAAGAGATGCCGGAGCAACTTATAACGGCAGACAGGAGAACAAAGAAACTATGGTATTTCGGAATTTATTAACTACTGAACTGCGGTTTTTAGGAGTTAAATTCATTACCGATGATGACAATGAAACTAACAGGGAATATCAAGCAAGGATAAAACCTGGTAAAGGTTCGGTAATTTTGGATATTCACTTTAATGCTGGCAGTCCTGCAGCAAGTGGTACAGAGTGCTTTATTGCTAATGATGCCTCTGCCCACAGCAAAGAAATGGCAAAAGAAATTTGTAATACAGCTTCTTCTGTTATGGGAATTAAAAATAGAGGGGTAAAAACAGAAGGCCAAAGCCAGCATAATAAAATTGGTATTCTTCATCAAGGAGCAGGAACAGCTGTGCTCTGGGAAATTTGTTTTATCTCTAACCAGGATGATATGGCAAAATATGACCAAAACAGAGGTAAATTAGCAAAAGAGATTGCTAAAATTTGTAAAAAATATGATGATTTAATATGAAAATATCAGTTAAATTAGCTCCCGAAACGCTGTTTTTAGTTCATAAAGTACTGCTTGATGAGATACAGACAAAACCAGCAGACACCAGAGCTAAAAAGGCATTAAAATCAATACTGATAGAGCTTTTTAATGTTTTTGTTAAAAAATGTATTTCTTATGGAAACAGTCCTAATGGAAGATCCAGAACGGTTAATCTAAAATACTATCAAGCAGATAAATTATGTGATATTTTATGCAGTTTGTTACAATCAGCCTCTTTTGGAATGAACGAATATAACAAATTGGACATGCTTAAAAATGAATTGCATCAAAAATTATTATAAAAATGGAAAGTATTTATAAAATAGAGGCCAAAAAGCCCAGCGGGCGGTATGTTTTAGCAGCCTACCACAATCAAATTTTAAGAGAAATAAAGTTTTTGGGAGAGGGCTGGACAGATATAATGATAAAGGGAATGTTCAGCTTGGTAGCCGTTACAGAAGATTCAGCTAAAACTACGGAAGAAAGTAAAATAATCTACACTAAAATTTAATTAAAATCCGCTTGTTTTTTATAAGCGGATTTTTGTATATTTGTATATAAATAAAGCAATATGAAGATTTTAATTTTCCTTTTGTTCCCTCTTTTTCTTTCTGCACAGGCATACTCCAATCGTGGGAAGGGAGAGGTTTTTAAAAGCTACCCAGAGAAACCCTATGAAGATGTAAAAAAAACAGGGGTTATTGTGGTAGATAAAACATTATATGGACTTAAATTCAAAGACAGTAAACTTCCAAAAGAGGTAAAAAATAGAGTTCAAAAGTTCTTTAATAAGCGTTATAATGGTTATACAGATTTAAAGACATATGAACTCCATATAGAAGACACTGCCAAAGGCTTGAAAATAGAAGGGTATCTTATTAAAGATTAGTCCAATACTTTGGAAAACAACCCCTTTTTAATATTAAGATCATCAACATTGCCCTGCAGATATTGCAGGGTATTTAATTTACCGCTGTAACTACATTGATAATTAAGTATATAAACATCCACAACAGTTTCATCTCTCTTGTGGTTTTCACTAACCAACTCTAATTTTCCAGTATTTTTACTAATAACATTCTTTAGAATTTCATCGGTCAGTTCTATGAAATCTAAGAATTTCAAAGCCATTTCTGTATTAGTTCCCAGGTTACTTGTATCATGCAGCTGCTCATAGCATATATAAAATATAATATTTGCAACGGCTGTATCATTGGAATAGCTAATATCCCAACTTACCAGTAAAGCAGGATAATGATGTACTTCAAACCATTCAGGAATGAGGTCCTGTTCAGCATATAAATCTATAAACTGAACGGGGGCAAGTCCCTTTGTCCGATATAAATCTTTGATTTCTTCCTTCTCAAAAGTCTCTGTTAATTTTTTATAAAATAATTTCATTATAAGCAGTTTAAAGGTTATTTAAAGTTTTCTGTATTTCTTTTTTTAGATGCCTCTGCAGTCTGATTTCTAGCGCCCGAGACCTTCCTAAAAACTGCCTTTTAGGAAGGTGGAGATTCATTTTTCGTACATGGCTTTTTACTTTTATACTTTGCCCTGTATCTACTCTTTTTCGTGAAGCTTTTCGGGTTCGTAGATTGACAGATTTAGCCTTTGTTTTTTTACGGGTGTAAGCACTTACATAAACAGTTTTTTGTATTTTACCTCCCTCATTATGTATTTTTGCATAGGGAACATCTGTTCCAATGATTACATAATTATCCCCTGAACTTATTTTGTGAATGGAGCGTTTGAGCCTCCCTGTTCTTGTCATAAGAGAACCTCTATCTTTTCGTTTCCGTGCTTTCCATTTCTCTGAAACTTGATTTTTCCAGTCTTTTTTGATAAATCTTTCTTTGCTGAAATTTACTGCAATAGTTCCAAATTCAGAGGCTGTTTTTCGGGTAAAATTAACCCCCAATGCTTTCTGCATCCGCTCAAATATTTTACCTTCAATTTTAAATGTTTCCATCTTAGTTAGATTGTTTCTGCATTACGGATAATTCTCATCATCATTTCATTGTAGAAATCTTCAAATTCCTGCATGGTCATACCTTTTCCGCTGCCTGAATTGATAATATTGTCTCCTTTGTGAATGTTATCAAATTTTATAGTGATATTTTTAATCTGTTTCGCATCTCCTTCTACTTTGCTGATGTCGTTTTTAAGTTTGGCTTTTGTTTTTTTACCTGCACCGCCTTTTCCTCCAAATTCAGAGAAACCGCCTCCTAAGGTTTCTCCGCCGTATAAAGAAGGTGTTTTAGGAGTTTCTGGCTGTTTGTTGGTGTTCTCTTCTTTGGGTTTTATTAAATCCATTTTTCCCCTAAGTTCATTGACAGAACCGCTGGCATTTTTTGCCCAGTCCCAGCCAGTAAGTTCTCCCACCCAGCTTAACATTTGCTCTAATGGTTTTAGGATAACATCCAAAAGAACCTGTCCTATTCTTTTTAATCCTCCTATAATTCCCTCTGTCTGAAAGGCTTTTTTAATACTTTCCCAATGGTCATACATTGATTTTATTGCAGAAATTACCATCCCAAAAGGTCCCATTAGTAGTAAAATAGAGGCGCCCCATTCATCATATTTTACAATTGCTGCGGTAATGATACCGATAAGCACAATGATTGCAGCTACAAGAAGCCCTATTGGGTTGGCATACATTGCTATATTGTTTGCCCATACAGCAACCGTTAAGGCTCCCCATGCAGTAGCTAATGTTCCTAATACTATAACAATCGCATCAATATTGTCAAATATCCAAGAAAATACGGGCTGTAATTTCTCAAGTGCTGTGGTAACCATAGGAAGCAGTTTTTCTCCCATTTTTATCATAGAAGCTTTTATATTATTCTGAATAACACCCCATTGCTCGGTAGGTGTAAGAGAATCCATATATGCTTTATTAAGGGCGTTTTGTGCTCCTTCGGTAGCTTTTGTAGCTTTTTCAAGCCCCGCAATATCCTGCATCAGTGTTCCAAAACCCATAGAGGTAGCTTGGTCAAAACCTAATTTACTCAGTTTTTCAATTTTCTGCTCATTGGTAAGTCCGTCAAAAGCTTTATTTAAATCTTTGATAATGTCTATCAATGGGCGTATTTTCCCTGCGCTGTCAAAAATGTTAATGCCGATAGACCTAAAACCGCTGACATATTTCCCTGTTTTACTATCTATTTTCCCCATTGCTACATCAGCATTAGACAAGGTTCTCATAATTCCCTCTAACGCAGTAGAAGACTGTTCGGCACTAAGTTTTGTAGTCAGAGAGGCGTAAGCTCCTGCCGTACTCTCCAGTTCATAGCCTATATTTCGGGCTAATGGAAGTACCTTAGGAAGATAACGGGCAATATCTCTAAATTCTGCATTTCCCTCTTTTACTGTTTCAAAAAGTACATCATATACACGATTTATATCTTTTCCAGAGGACATCATAGTTGCTATCCCTGCAGAAGCTACTGTTTCTATATCGGTAAAACCTGCTTTTGCAGCTCTTAGAGTTGGTTCTAAGGCTTCTAATGACTGATTTACATCAAGTCCAGCAGAAATAATACGGGAAAAAGCCTTAGGAACTTCATCTAAAGGAGTAGCGTTTTTGGTTCCTATTTCAAGAATTTTATCAGACAGCCCCTGTAATTCCTTCTTACTGAGTTCTGCAGTTACATTGATTTCTGCCATCTGGGTATGCCAGGTGTCAGCCTGTTTTACGGCACCAATAAGCATAGTTCCTGCTGCAACAGCCATTCCTGCAAAAGCGGTGGTAATAGGAGTTTTTAATTTATCTACTGCTTTGCCCATCCCTGCTGGTAGTTTCTCTATCAGACTGTTATATTTCACTTTCATTTTATCAACAGTCTGATCCCATTTGCTTTTAAGCTTCTCCAAGTTAGAATTAAACATCTTTGTGCCCAAGTCTATCAGCATGGTTAATTTTGTATCTGCCATAAAAATTTTGTTTTTTTAATTATTATGTTTATATTTGTAAAGAGTTTAAAGAGCGGTAGCAAATAGCTCACTGCGGAGGAATGCAAAGCGAACGCGGACATTTGCTCTTTAAATCAATATAAATTCCTCATAAAAGAAGGCTTAATTTAGTCTTCTTTTTTCTTTTTATAGATAAGAAGTCCCTTCCTTCTTTCCAAAGGTTTTTTGTAATCTATCTTGAACCAAGTCTCTATCTGTATTCCTTTATCAGCCTCACTCAATGTGGTAGAGACCATTACTGACATATCTTGATAATGTTTTATATAATTGGTCTGGAATCCTTTTTTATCATGAGTAGAGAGCCATACTTCACTCGGATTTTTCAAAACATCCTCTATATGAGGGAATAATAAATGCCTTTGTTCATCATCACTTATATAATATCCTGTTGTATGACGGCTGAATATTTTTTTATTCAAAACCATTTTTCTTCCTAGATAATCCGCAAATCCCATTTTCTTTTTGGAATTTTCCAAAGGTTTAAAAAGTTCTTTTACATTATCTTCTGTAATGGTATTGTCTAATAAAATAGGCTTTAAACTGTCTTTAAATTCATCCCATTTTTTTAAACCGTATTTATCAAATGTCATTTGATTAAGTTTTTCGGGAAGTCTTTTTATATCGCTGTAAAACTGCTTTTTAGTAAATACCTGTTTCAGATCCCCTCTATTTATTTCAAATTGGGAATTTTTATATTTAGGGTCGGCTTGGTATATTTTTGTTTTAGCATCAGTGCCTTTGGTTACTCTGCCTTTGTGGTCTCCTAAATATTGTACCATTTCACAACGGCACCCATAGCCGTTTGGAGGCCACAAATCCATAGCTTCTTTATCTTCAATATTGAATATTTTACCATCTAATACCTGGTGCTGTGGTCTTACCTTTTCATCTCCTATGGTCTGGTACTTCACAAAAGAGGTAATACTGTCTTTTTCTGCCATAAAACGAATATATTGAGCAGCGTTCTGACCTACGGCAATAGATAGATTATATTCACTTTCTAACCATTGATGGTTATATTTATCCATTACTTTATCGCATTCTACACGGAAACTTGCAAAATCTCTTACCTGCCTTGTTTCATTATCTATTAAAAGTTCTTTCATTGAAGCCAAACGGCTTTCTGTCTTACTCGCTGAAAACTCAAAAAGATTATACTCCATCATTTGTAAGGTTAAATGGTCAATACCTTCAAAGGTTTTAGGAGCTGTTTTGAATTTACTTCTAAGAGCTTCAAGCAGTACTTCTGTTTCTGTGGAGATAATTTTAC
Organism: uncultured Flavobacteriaceae bacterium; assembly: GCA_963517805.1. Lineage (GTDB taxonomy): Bacteria > Bacteroidota > Bacteroidia > Flavobacteriales > Weeksellaceae > JABCPE02. The sequence continues at coordinate 13,699 of CAUQHD010000001.1, forward strand.
CTTCAATGCCTAATGTATCTTTGCCTTCAAAGATGTATTTCATCAGCTCATCGGTAAGATTATCAATTTCATTCTGTGGAATTTCTCCTACCGGCTGAGTGTGGTTGCCACAGTCACAAGATGGATAGCGCTGGTTAAAATAGATACTTGCAACAGGCAATAGGCTTGACGGCTCTTCTGTACTTACTATTTCCTGCCTATTGCCCAAAGGCTTTTTTGCCTTTTCCAAAGGAATATTAAAGGTTTTAGATATCCATTCTTTTTCTACATCATATCCACTAGTAAGCAGACCGCTGGTAATAGTCCATAACTGCCCTAAATCTACTTCTTGTTCTGCTGTTTTGAACTCAAAAAAGTCATCTTCAGATATTCTGTATCCTTGTCTTTGCAATAGAGGAAACAATAAATCATTGACAATAAACTGAATCTGTCTTTTGTCTGCCTGTGCAATCTTAAAATCTAATCCCCGTTCATGTACTTCGGTCTGGCTTCTATTGGTTCCCTGGTCAGAAAGCATGGTAGAACCTACCAGTTGTTTACTGATTTCATTCGTATTGGACTGCATGAACTGCAAATAAACATTGTAAGCATCGGTTCTGTTGGCCTCATGATACTGTATCGTTGTTCCATGTGGAAATGTTCCTGCACCAGCTTCTCCGAAGCTTAACAGCATTTCATGAACCATATCAACGGTTTTGCTGTCATTGGTAGAAGTTGTTGCCGTAATAAGGGGCATACCGAATTTTTCGCAGAATTCAGCCCATGACTGAGCGACATTTCTTTTCCAAATTACATTAGGCACTACATTATTGAGAATTCCCAAGTCGTAAGGGTTCCCAATTGGGAGAAGCCAGTCAGCATATTCTGGAAGAGAGTAATCAATAAAGTCATCTTTGGTAGCATCTGGAAATATTTTATTTTGTGTAGGTGCTGTATTTCTTCTTGGGATAAGATTAAATTTAATCCTTTCCCCTGCAAATTCAGTAAATTCAATCACAGAAACTCCCCGCAGGATAGTTTCAAGACAAATATTTAGAAACTCATAAAACCACTGCTGTTGTATAAGAAATGTAAGTTCTTCGTTTTCATCTCCAGATTTGCGGTTAATTACTCTAAAATCGGTATTTAAAGTACTCATTTTACGCATCTGAATTTGAGACTGCAGATGTCCATCTGTAAGAAGGTCATCAATCAAATCATGTAGAAGTACCGTTTTAGGAGTTTCTGGATGCTGTGCCAGCGTCAGAGCTTTTCGCCATTTTTGTATATCCTTTCTGGAACTGTCTTTGAAGTTCTTAGCAATGCTGATAATAGCGGGATTTTGTTTTCCTATATTAGGGCTTGATTCTGCTTTTGCAGAAACATCTAATTTTTTAAAGTTTATTTCATATCCTAATACTTTCATCGTAATTATTTTAAAAGTGTCTTATTTTTGAGATTAAAGGGTAATTAAAGAATGTTTTACCATTTATTATTATTCAATTCATATTTTGATGAAACTTTTAACCCTAAATATTCTTCTCCCTTATCACTTTTAGGTTTTGGGAGGTCAGCATTTGCTTTTCCCTCAGCAACAAGTTTCAGCCAGTCTATGGCATCTTGGTATCTTTGTGAGCGGATTTCTGGCATTTTTCTCGGAATGGTAGCAGTATAAAGATGATACAAAGCACAATCAATTGTAAGCATCACAATATGGCTGTTTCTTTCTTCTCCTTCTTTGCTAAATATCTGCTCTACATCATACCTGCCCGATAAATAATTTTTAATCTGGGATACTGCCATTTGTTCAGAAGCTCTTAATCTGGATTCTGAATAATTCTCAAGCAGTAAATCTTTTATTTCATTTCGGATAAGCACCGAATAATCTTCATTGGTTATAAACATCTTAAAATCGGTTTTTTTGTTTTGAAATCATATCTTTTCTACTGGTGGTTCTTGGTGGTATAGTGTTGGTAATTGCAGCGATATTAAGTTTAGCAATAGCTGACTGGAGAGCATCGGGTGCGTCATCATGTGCACCGCTTCCTTTTTTAAAAGCCAAAAGCTGGTCTATCAGTTCTCTGCAGTCTGGAGAATGCTCTAAAGCACTATTGAAAAAAACATTATTTCTTTGGAAATATCCCTCCATGCTTTCTATCCTATCAAATTTTCCTGATTTACTCTTATTGTCTGCCATAACAGGAACATGCCAACCTCTAAGGTCCCCAACCTGGTCAAAATCATTAACAAAGTCATCTTGTGCAAACAGCCCTTCTATCCAATATTGGATATTATAATTTAAAAGATTATTATCTTCTACTAAGTCATAGAGCCATTCAGCTACATTATGCCTTGAAGTCTGCCGGACAAAACAGTTCAATATATGGAACTCCCGTCCAGTTTTCCCTGCAAAAATCATTGCTTTATAATCCCCTGCATCCTTATAGGATAAATCGCCGTAAAAACACAAAGCATCATACTGGCGGTATTGCAGGCGCGGTTTATAGTGGATATATTCATTTTTAAATATCGTTCCTTCTACAATATGCATGTGCATATATTCACGCATAAATGAGCGGTAGGGAGTAGAGATATATTTTTGTTTCCAGTATTCTGCACTAGTTTTTTCTGGCCAGTTGGGTTCAAAAGTATTTAAATCTTTTACTGCAGGAACAGAAACCAAAAACATGGTAGGCTTCAGCCCTGCATCTTTGAGTTTTTGGGTAATAACTTTATATTCTGCTTTAAGCTGGTTAATCAGTGTATTTTTATGAAAGTTATTATTAGCTACAATAAATCTTCTGTTTTTACTTCCCTCATCAAATGTCCCACGCAAATCTTCCCAAGCATATTCAAATAGTTTAATGGAAAGTTCATCATTAGCACATCGCTGGCGGGTATCCACATCGTCAATTACGATATAGTCTGGGCGGTTTGCCTCTTCTCTTAAACCTCTTGGCGATTGTCCAGGGGAAGTAGCCATAAATTTGGCACCATCTGTTGTAGTAAAGTCTCCTTCTGCCCAGTCTCCAAACTTATAACGCTTTCCGTAATAGTGAATAAATATCTGATTATGGCTGATTTGTGCCTGAATATCTGAAATCAGTTTTTTAGCTTTTAAATCAGTCTGACCAACCAAAAGCATAAAATGAAGCTTCCCTGTTACATAAAGATACAAGGGAATACCTAAATCTAAATGAACAGATTTTGCTCCAGAGCGGTAAATTTCTGCCAATACATCACAAACATCATTTTCAATGATGATTTTAGCCAGCTTCGCATGAAACCATGCTGATTTTACTTTTGCATACTGGGGAAACATATTTTCAAACCAGTTAATGTAATCCTTTTCCCATTCCAGCCGTTTTTTTCTGCGTTCTGTCGGCGGTTCATTTGGATCAAGCCCTTTGCTGGTTTTTTGGACAATGCTTTTACAGTGCTCATCGTAGTTACGGAGCATTTTTTCCATTGCCGTGCTTAGTCTTCCTATTGTGCTCATTATGCTTCATTTTGGACTTTATGGAGTAAAAAGAGCTTGTGCCACTCTAAAAAAGAAATAGCAATTTCTGGATCCTGTGTAGCCATCCATGCATCAAATTCTTTAAATACTGCAAAAACGATTGGAGCAGAAACTCTATCTGACAAGGTCTCAATAACACTGGTAATATCTTTTATTGCCTTAACATCAAGTGTAGCATCCCCACCTTTGGAAAGATGGGTTAATTCATTCATTAAAACCTTTTTAATGTTATTAGGAGCAGATAAAAACTGTGTTTTTTTATCATCCCATGAAATATCTCCCTGTATCCCTTTACGCCATCTTCCTATGGTCTGCTCGGATACATCCAGTGCATTGGCAATAGCTTTCGCTGTCATACCATCCTCTACAAACATACGCTCCGCCATTGCCCTTATAGGTTCATTGTTGACTCTTTTTGCCATAATTTATATACACTTTTTTGCAAACTTCAATATTTAAAACATTGATTTATAGAAAAGTGGCAACTCTTACCTATAATTTTTTACCGCTTGAATCCTTGCTTTAAGTTTGTAGAAAATTCTGACAAACAGATGATTTTACTAATAGATAAAAACGAGTTATATGCATACGGCACTATATGGAATGGGGATGGAATGTTCTTCGTTTCACAGCTGGCACATCTTGAAAAACATTACAATGATATTAAAATAAAACTTCATACTTATGGAGGCTCCGTATTTGACGGCAATATTATGTGTAATGCCATAGAAGCAAGTAAGGCTAATATTACTATTGATGTAATGGGGATAGCTGCAAGTATGGGAGCTATATTGACTATGTCGGCAAAGAAAGTCCGCATAGTAGATAATGGTTATATTATGATACATGCTCCTCATTCTGGGACATATGGCAACGCTAAAAATATGGAAGATACAGCCAAACTGCTTAGAATGATGGAAAAGAATTTTATCCAGCGTCTGGGCAAAAGACTTAATCAGCCGGAAGAATCTGTAAAAAAATACTTAGATGGTGATAATTGGCTGGATGCACAGGAAGCTTTGGAACTGGGTTTTGTATCTGAAATTATACCAGCTGAGATACAGCCGATTTTACCTGTTAAAAATCCAGAAGAAATGGGAGAATCTGAAGTGTATAACCTTTATTCAGAACTACTGTTACAGCCGGCCGCATTATCCAGAAATTCTAATCCTGAACAATTTAATTTAGATAATAATATGAAACAGTTGTTAATCACTGCTTTTGCTCTGCAATTAACAGAGCAGAGTTCGGACACGGCATTTGTAAATGCCTTAAAAGAAAAATTTAACAGTCTTGAAGGAGAATTAAAGACTGCTAAAAATGAAAAAACAGATGCGGAGGCAAAGCTCCACCAGTATGAATCTTCAAGGATTGATACCATGATTGCGGAAGCTGGTGTATCTGATGACCAGAAAGAAGTGTATAAGAAAATTGGAGAGACTTCGGGAATTGATGCTCTGGCAGTTGTTCTTAAATCTCAACCAAAGTCTCAGGCTCCTAATATTTCAGCAATGATACATAAGGGAAATGCAGGAACTGCCGCACGAATGAACTGGGATTTTGACAAATGGCAGAATGAAGATCCTAAGGGGCTGGAAAAACTGGCGAAAGATGAGCCAGAAGAATTTCAAAAATTGTTTAACGCTAAATACAAAAAATAGTAATGGCAGAATTATTAGACGGTTTGTGGTTAGAGCAGTTTGTAGAACCACAGCTATTAGAAGACATGAGGAATTATAAGGACGATTTTATCGGCGTCCTTAAACCCGCAAATCCCAGTGCAATAGACAAAGATGGGATTAGATTTAATAAACTCATTAATAACATTGATTTTGTTGTTAATGCAACAACAGATTTTACTCCAAAGAAAATCAAAGGGGGGAAATCATTTGTAGAATGGGACAAGTTAGACACTACTCCAACACCTTACACTGATGCAGAGTTAAGAGCTATGGCTTTTGATAAAGAAGCTGAAATCAGAGTAGAGCATCTAAATTCATTTAAAATAGGAATCAGAGATTATGTTTTGAACAAACTGGCTCCTAAAAAGAATGTAGATGGAAAAATGCCAGTAATTAGAACCACTGGGGAAGACTTCAACGGAAGAAAAAGACTTACCTACAACGATTTGGCAGATTTCCTTTTCAACAGGCTGGCAGATATCAATTTCAGAGACCCTAACGGGCTTTATATGATATTAAACGCTGAACATAAAGCCGACCTTATCCACGACAGAGCAAATACAAACTTCTATCGTGATTTGGAAATTGATACGGAAACAGGTGCTTTAAAGAGATTCTTTAACTTGAAATTCTTTGAAAATGCTGATGCTCCTATTTATGCAGCCAATGGAGAATTAAAATCCATAGGCGCTGTAAAAGCAACTGGCGACCAAAAAGCTTCTGTTTTATTCTATGCACCTAATACGGTATATCATATTGAAAGCACAAAAGTACTTTTCAAAGATATGAAAAATGATACCAGAAGTAAAGATCCTGAAAGTGAAATAAGACTACATACTTATGGATTGTGTGATAAGAGACAGGAAATAGGCTTTGGTGCTATTATTTCTGCTAACTCATAAAAAGAGAAGTTATGGCAACAAAAGAACAAAAAGAATTTGCGGAAAATTTCTTTAATGAAAATCCGCAGATAAAAGTTCTTTATCTCAATAAAAGAGGGGAATTTTTCACTGATATAAACTATCTGACCAATTCCCTTCTAAAAGATAAAGATGGAAAATTAGAGAAATACGAAACTATTAAGCGTGGTGCTGAAAACCAAAAACAGGAGGCTCCAGGCAGTGAAAACCAACAACAAGAAGAATAATGTCAAATTTACAAGGAGTTAATATACGGAAAGGAAGACTTGGAGCAAATAGATTAAGCTCCGGTGATGCAATCAGCGGGATTATTATTTCTGCTGTAGCAGTGTCTTCTCTTGCAGTAGACACACCTATTACGGTGTACAACATGAAAGATGTAGAAACTCTGGGAATTACGGCAGAATACGACAAAACAAACAAGCTGAATTGTTACCGGCATTTGTCTGAATTCTACCGAATGGCTGGAGAAGGGACGGAATTACATTTAATGATTGTCCCGCAGACAGACACAATGCCTGACATCTGTGAAAACAAAGCAAAAAAGCTGTTAGCTCATGCCAAAGGCGAAATTAAACAGCTGGCGGTTGCAGTGAACCCCTCCGGAACAGAAGAACCCACGATGCTGAATGGAATTCCTGCGGATGTTTACAATGCAGTTGCAAAGGCGCAGGGACTTGCAGAGTGGGCATATCAGAATAATATGCCGCTGCAAATTTTCTTAGAAGGTTATGCTTATGGCGGTAAAGCTTCTACTTCTGCTAATCTAAGAGATATTACAGATTTGAAAGCTGATAAAGTAAGTGTTATTATCGGTCAGGATTTCAACTATGCAAAAACTCAGAGCGGTAAGGCTCAAAAATTTGCTGATATAGGGACAGCTTTAGGGGTTTGTTCCAAAGCAACAGTAAACCAAAATATTGGAGAAAATGAAAGCTTCAATATTACTGATGCCGCAAAAGGAATTTGGGTAGAACCAGGTTTATCTTGCCACAAACCTAATACAGAAGTATTTTCAGACTTGCAGACCTTGGAAAATAAAGGATATATCTTCGGAATTACTTATGCAGGAATGGCTGGGGTAAGGTGGAATAATGACCATACCTGTACACCTGTTATCATTGATTCTGATAATAAGATTAACGAGCATACTATTGCTTATGGCAGAGTTATGAGTAAGGCTGTAAGAGGGCTTAGAAGTGTATATCTGCCAAAGATTAAAACTAATTGGGCAGTGGATGGGAAAACTAGCAAACTTAGTCCAGGAACAGTAGTAGCATTAGAAGATATTGGTGATAAAATGTTTGAGGACATGATAAAACGAGGGGAGATTACTTACGGAAAAACAATTATTGATAAGGAGAGCGACCTCATTGTTGATAAAGTGCTGAATGTGAGTTTTAAAATTGTTCCTCGTGGCAATATCGGAGAAATTAACGGAACTATTAACCTTAAAACACAAGCATAATGTCAGGTATTATAAGAAATGGAAAGGCTTATGATTCTGTAGATGTTAAGGTACAAATCAATGGAATTCCCATTGAAGTAACCTCCTTAACTTACGGAAATGAGCAGGAGCACCAAGCTAATCACACACTTGGGGAGAATCCGACATCTTGGTCGGTAGGTAAAAAAACACCTTCTGCAAGTATAGGGATAATGATGCATGATATTGTCCCTTTGGAAATGGCTGCTGGCGGAAGTCTTTTGAAAATCAAACCTTTTGTAATTACAGTAGAATTTGTCAATGAATACAATATCATAGTGGTAGATAAAATCATTGCCAAGTTCAAAAATGAAGGGCGTGAAGTAACAGGAGATATGGGACTTAAAAAGGAGTACGAACTCTTTGCTTTGTCTGTAAATCTTAATGTACAGGCAGGAAATATTTAATCTTTAATCAATCTTTAAAAACAATTTAAAAATGTCAAATACAATTTATGTCAGCGAAGAAGTAAAAGAGCAGTATAAAAAAGAACATGGAGCAAAACTACGCTCATTATTGCTGCCGAAAGATGATTTTGATAACGAAATCATAGAAGTATTGGCCGTTGTTCCCAGCCGTAATGTGGTGGGACAATACTTAAAATTTGTCAATGCTGATCCTAAGAAAGCACAAGATATTTTGGTAAAAAATACATTGGTGACACACAAAGAGGAAGTACTGGCAGATGATGGGCTGTTCCTTGCTGCTTTTGGACTTATTGTGGATTTAATTCCGATGAGACAGGGAAAGTTTGGGAAAGTTTAGAGGGGTGTTCCGGTCTAAGCGATAATCCCGAAAGTGATTTGTATATGAAGGCTGATGCCTTAATGAGTTTCTTCCTTCATATACCTTTTCCGGAACAACTCTCTGATGAAGTCTGGGCGATGAAATGGGCACAGCTCGGATGGCTCGCTGAAAAAGGATTTTTAGGAATTAAAAACAAAGAATAATGAATATTAATGATGGTACTTCAGTAGTAATAAATCTTGCTGCAAGATATATCGCCGCCTTTGGTATGGTACAGGCAAGCAAATATATCAACAATGTGGTCATTACCAACGAAGAAAACAAATATAAGATTGATTATTTTGATGATTTTAATCCAGAAACCGAAACTGTCAGAATAGCCCACAGTTCTATGGAGCTGGTGTTTGGAGATACATTATTAGAGGCAGGAAACAGTGTTTTTGCTCCGCCCTTAATGATGACATTTACTAAAGAAAAAGCCCTTATAGAGACTGAAACCAACGGAGATGACAATGTAATTATTGAGCGTTGGACAACCAAACCTTGGGAGATAGAAATAAAGGGAATTTTAATTGATTTAGAAAACAGGCAGTATCCAAGTGATAAGATTAGAGAACTGCACCAGCTGTTTAAAATCAATGATATTCTGGATGCTTACGGAATTCAATTTGAGGAAAAAGATATAGAGGCTATTTACCTTAAAAGCCTTTTTATTACGCCGACAGAAGGATTTGCTGATACAGTACAGTTTTCATTGTCAGCATCAGCCATTAAATCAGTATCCTGGACATTAGACCAGCCTAACGAATCATGAAACCATTTTTAAACATCAACCTTCGGGTAACTATTGCAGATAATATTAAGTTCAATGTCGTGGAAAGTATCCGTATTGAAAACAGTACGGAGAAATTCACTGACACTGCAAAAATAGTGCTTCCCCGTGAGTTTAAACAGGCAGTAAAAAATGGAGATCGATTTTCTATTGCCGACAAGAAACTCTTGGATGTTATAAAAATTGGAGACAGTATTACTATAGAAGCAGGATATAATGGAGAGTATCATACTGAATTTGTCGGATATATCACTAAAATAGGTGCTGAAGCTCCAATAGAGATAGAGTGTGAAGACGAGATGTATAAACTCAAAAAAGCACAACCGATAAAAAAGCTTTATTCGGCAGTAGATTTAAAAGTACTATTACGGGATATTGCCCCTGGCTATGAAATAGAAACCTTTAAAGAAATGCCTCTGGGAAAGTTTGCTGTAAATAATGCAACTCCCTACAAGGTAATTGAATATTTAAAGCAAAACTACGGTGTGAGATGTTTTTTTAAGGGTAAAAAACTCATTGCAGGGTTAAATATCAGTCTTAAACCAGATGCCGTGCATGAATTCAATCTTAATAGGAATGTAAGAGCTGGCAGTAGTTTAGTCTATGAAACCAAAGAAAACCGTAAAAGATGGATAAAAGCCATAAGTAAGCAAAAAGGAAATTCCAAAGAGGTTACCTACGAGTTTGGAGAACAGGGAGAAAGTGAAATTACTTTACATGGTCCCATTAACCTAAATCAAGCCCAGCTAAAAAAGTGGGCAGAAGACTATTATAAAAGTTTAGTATATGACGGGTACAGCGGTGATTTTAATTCTTGGGGAATTCCCAGAACTAAGGCTGGTGATTCTGCAAAAATTACAGACCCTAACTATCCGGATAAGCACAGAGACGGTATATTTTATATTTCATCTGTGGTAATAGACATCAGCGAAAGTCAAGGCTTTCAAAGAAAAAATACAATAACATTTAAAATTAAAGACAAAGACTATGCAGATATTTAAAGCTGTATTTGGGGTATTGCTTTTGCTGTTTTGTCTTACAGGCTGTAAGACCTACAAAGAACCGCAACCCATTACACAGAAAGAAACAGAAATCGTAACGAAAACGATTACAAAAACACAAAGAGACACCATTATACAGGTAAAAGCCGACAGTTCTTATTACGAGGCTTACATAGACTGCAGGGATGGAAAGCCCAAAATATTAGACCATTCTTCTGGGAAACCTCAAAAAGTAAGACCAGGTAAGAACTTAAAGCCTCCTACCGCTAAAATAGATGAAAACGGAAAACTACAGGTAAGCTGTGAAAGTTTAGAGCAACAATTAACTGTGGCTCTTTGGGAAAATCATATTTTAGAATCAAAACTCAAAGAAAAAACTATTATTCCGCCTCCTGTTGAAATAGAAAAAAAACTAACATGGTGGCAAAAACTCTATATAAGAACAGGGCAGTTATCTATACTTATATTGTTAATTTACTTAGGATTTAAAATACCGTGGAAGCGTTTAATGAAGCTGTTTTAAGAGTTGTTAAAGGTTATCATTCCCAGACTACCTCATTGGTAACTATGGGAATAGTGAAAGAGATAACAGGTTCTACCTGCATGGTAGAGCGGGAGAACCTGCCTCCTTTACAAGATGTAAGGCTAAATGCCATTGAGGGGGATTTTGACAATCATATTTTAATTATTCCTAAAATAGGCTCCAAAGTCCTTTGTTTAGTGATTGGAGACCAAAACGAAGAAACAGCCATTATTAAATATACCGAGATTGAAAAAGTAATCATCCAAATTGAGGGAGCAAAATTTGAAATGAGTGGAGGAAAGTTTCAATTTAAAAATAATAGAGCTGACCTAAAAGAAATTCATAACGAACTGCTGGAAACCCTTAATAATGCAATAATATTGACACCTAATGGAGCTGGTAGATTTGCTCCAACAACAAAACAAAAGTTAAACCAAATCAAGACCAAAAACAATGAACTATTTGAATGATAACGCTTTAAAACAAGGGCTTATTAAACTTCAAAAAGAGATGATTACTAAGGAAGATGATGCTTTTGAATATTGGGCTGATGAAATGGTTAAACTAATCAAAGCTTATATAAAGTCTGGAAAAGTAACTGTTAAACCAGGAATAAATGTAAATACAACAGGAGGGTCTGGAGCAACAACTACTGAAGGAATCGGTACAATCAGCTAAACTATGAGACAGGATATATTATTAGATAACAATAACGATCTGCAATTATATAATGGGGATTTTGTAATTGATAACAGTGACCAACAACATGTAGAACATATAGTACATGCTCAAAAAGGAGAATATAAAAACTATCCTATTACAGGTTTTGGGGTAGTAAATTATTTAAAGAAGACCAATCGTGTTAAAAGTGATTTTAAACGAGATTTAAAGATACAATTAGAAAATGATAACTATCAAAATCCTAAAATTGACCTTTCAGATGGATTTGAAAACTTAAAAATAGAAATATAAAATATGACAACCATCATATTACACAATCAAAGTCTTTTAGATTTGGCGGTTCAGCACACGGGAGCAGTAGAAAATACCTTTGCGATTGCTGTTGCTAATGGACTGAGTCTGACCGATGATTTACCTGCAGGAGCAGAAATTAAGATTCCAGACAGCGTGAATAAAGACAGCGATGTGCTGAATTATTACATCGCAAAAAGACTTCAACCTGCCACAGCAGTAATCCTGCCTCCAGAGGAGGAAAGATTAGAGGGTATTGGATATTGGGTTATTCAAACAGATTTTAAAGTAAGTTAAAAAAATGGCACGAACAATAGAACAAATCAACAGCGAAATCATCAAGGCAAAGGAATCAGAACCTGCTCTTGCAGGGCTGACATCGACCAGCAAGGTGGCAATATGGAGGCTTTGGGCGTATATCACAGCATTTGTGATTTACACACTGGAACTGATATTTGACCAGCACAAAGCGGAGGTTTTAGATGCCTTAACTCAATTAAAGCCCCACACGGCAAGATGGTACCGCAACAAGGCATTAGCCTTTCAATATGGATTTGACTTAATCACGGACACAGATAAATTCAATAATCAAGGATTTTCCGAAGACCAGATTTCGGCTTCTAAAATTGTCAAATTTTCTGCAGTAACCGAAGCGGATACAGAGAGCCGTCTCATTGTCAAAATTGCCACTGAACAAGGCGGAGAACTTCAGCCAATAAGCGTTGGACAAAAAGCCTCTTTTGATGCCTATATGAACGAAATCAAAGACGCAGGGGTAAGAATTACAGTTATCAATTATCTGCCCGATGTTCTCAAATTACAGATGAAAATCTACCGAGACCCTTTGGTTTTGGACGAGAATGGACAAAGCATCATAACGGGTAAAAAGCCGGTAGAAGATGCCATTAAAGAGTATTTGAAAAATCTGCCTTTTGATGGAGAATTAGTCCTCGCACACTTGGTGGATGCTCTCCAACAGGTAGAGGGAGTAAGAATCCCGCATATCATTTTGGCTGAAAGCAAATGGATAGATGCAGGAGTGAATGATTATGGTGGTTATGAGACCATAGAGGTTAAGAAAATCCCTGTTTCGGGGTATTTTAAGATAGAGAATTTCAATAATATAGAGTATGTGGTTTAATCTGGACATCCCAAAATTGACAAGCCTTTTAACTCCGACTTTCCTCCGTAGGGAAAAGCTCTCGGCATGGCTTCGGGCGCTTCATTATCCACTTATCAAAGTTGCGGATGATTTCAATGTGAATAGGAATGCTAACCTCTACAATATCGCTCACAATGGGCAGGTGTGCTATCTCCGCGCTGCGCTTAACGATAAGTTTGACATCAGTCAAAGGCGGATAAAGATAACTGACGGAAACAGGTTTCAACGGCAGTATATCTATACCAGGGGAGAGCAAAAACCGAAGTTTTTGGGTACGATTTATCTCTATGAAAGAGCCGATTATGGCGATACAGGAGTTGATTTTATCGTACTGATTCCGAGAGGACTGCTGTATAATGAATTTGAAATGAAATACTTAATAGATTTTTATAAACTAGCTTCAAAACGCTATAAAATACAAGAATATTAACATGAATATAGTAAGATATAAACAAACAGGAGGGTTTCCGCTGGATACCAATAATCTGGATTTTCTGCAAAGTTCTTTCCATATCCTTAACACGCTTGGGAATTTGGCTGGTGATATGGTAATTATCTCGGGGTGTGAAACAGCAGGGAACACGGTAAGTAACGGAGTGGTTTATGTGAACAAAGAAGTATTGGAGTTCAGAGGCGGAAGTCTTTCGGCTAATGTCTTTATCAAAGAAGAGGAAGTATCAGGAACTTTTGAAGACGGTTCATTTAAACCTATTGAGATTACACGATATGTAACATTCGGAAGCTCTACACCCGATAAAACCTTTAAATGGGAAGATTTTAAGCGTGTAGATAATTTGATAAAGCAAGGGGTAAAGAATGCTGATTTTGAGAAAAGAATTAAAGCTCTTGAAAACAAGAAAAGCCCTGTGCCGATTGGTTTAATTGCCATCTGGGGGAAACCAGCCAGCGAACCTATACCAGAGGGCTGGAAAGAGTGCACCGACCTTAGGGGAAGAATGCCCCTGGGCTGGAATCCAGATGATACTGATTTTAACGAATTGCTTAAAAATGATGGAGAAAAGACACACCAGCTGACCATTGCAGAAATGCCCGCTCATAGCCATAAACTACCGGCGTCTCCTCATAGAAGTGAAAGTGGAGGGGGATGGTTTCAGACAAATGGTAGTGGTGCTGGCTGGTATGATTCGCAAACTACTGGAGGCAACCAGCCGCACAATAATATGCCTCCATACAGAATTATTAAGTTCATTGAGTTTGTAGGATTTAATTAAAATTTAAGATTATGGCACAAACAGCAATAAATACAATAAAACAGTGGTTTAAAACAGGTTTAAAACCTACACAGGAACAATTCTGGAATTGGATAGATTCCTTCTGGCACAAGGATGAACTGATACCGCAGGACAAAGTCCAAGATTTGGAAACCACGCTTTCTGGCAAGGCCGATGCCGACCGGTTGGAAAACAAAGCTAATGCAGATGCTACAGGACTGACAGAGGAGCATGTTGCTAAATGGCGGGAGGCACTAGGTATTAAACCCACAGCATCGGGAAAATCTTTTGAATAATAACATTAACATTAAATATATAACATTATGAGATTCGTAGAATTACAGACAAGACCTCTGACAGAGGCAGCGCCGGCACCCGGAACAATTGTCACAGAAAAAGACACACTAATCGCACATCAGGTATCGGCAACCGAAGCCGATTTGTATGTGACCGACGACAAAGGAAAAGCCTTGAAAGTAAGAACAGAAAGCACACAATCCAGCGGAAGCGGAGGAACAACGGAGGACACTCGCTATGTGCAGAAAGAACAAGTGGATAACCTTATTCCAGAGATGGATAAAGATAAGAGGATTAAGTTTTTAGAGTCAATATTTAATGGGGCTTATTTAGCCGATGAAATGGGGGGAAGTGAATCACAGAACACTACCAAGATAGAATTTGACACAGCATCGGCTAATATGGGAGTAAATATTGTTTCAAGAGAAAAGTATTATACTATAGGTAATAATGGAGGGACTCTTACTTTCTTTGATAATCACGGAACGCAATTAACAAAAGTGTTAGCTAAGGATGATTGTTTAGCCTCTGTTTATGACAAGGATAATAATAATCTTTTCAAAGGAAGAGTGTTTGTTCCACGCATTATGGGGGGAGGAAAGAGTGTAGTAGAAAGAAATGGTGTAGGACTTCCTTTTGCTGGAAATAATACACTTGTTAAGTTTGAAAGGGTTAGTGTTAGGGAATCTGACCTCAAATCAGTTGAATTTTTAATTGATGAGTCAAGCTTTGGAACTCACCCTCAAAAAAGGTGGATAATGCATGATGTGCAAAATATTATTACATTATCTCCTATATATCCAGGACCGTTAAATCTAGATAATTTAACTGGTGTAAAGTTCTTAAATGGAAGTTTAAAAGAAAAAGTTAAGCTATACAAAAATAGTCTTAATAAATATCAGGTTATTGTAAAAATTAACATAGATTCATCAATGAGTAAGATTGCGTTTATTGGGGTAAATGGAGCGACTGAAACAGAATTAAATACCCCCGTTAAGCTTACCCCTGCACAGATTGATAATCTTGGAGAATATAAGAGTCTTCTCTCTGGAAATCAAGCAGGAGTTTACTTGTTTACCCTTGATAATCTTCCAGAAAAAGTAATGATAAGACATAGAGAGTAAGTAAAGATTACCAGCGTCTTCGGGCGCTGGGTTTTAAAAAAGAAAGAATTATGAATGAATTTATAAATGAACACATTTTGCCGCACTTCGGAACTTTCATTTCCGCAGTGCTGACGGGTTTGGCGGGGTTTATCTTTGGAAAGCGGAAACAGAAGGCAGAAACCGAATCTATTGAAATCAACAATGACACGGTAGAAATCGGAAATGCCGACAAGCTAGTGAAAGTCTATAAAGATACTTTGGATGACCTACAGACCCGATATGAGGCTAAGTTTAAGGAAATCACAGGGCTTTATGAAGACAAAATCAAGCTCTTGCAGGACGAAATCACCATTTTAAAGAGAAGCATCAAGCAGCTGAAAGAAGAAAATATACTGCTTCGGCAAAGGCTCAAAGAAAATAATTTAGAGTAAAATCCTCTGGAGGACAGGATTAAAAATGTCCTCCTATTTCGATTAGATCAAGACAATAATTCCATAAAATGACCCAAGGGAATAATTTGTAAAGTCCATATATCAAACATAATGAAACTGTAATTAATAAGATATAATATAACAATTTTTGTCTATTTAGCAACCTATCAATTCGTTTTTTATCATCAATCCATTGTGTTTTTAATTTTTCAGGTATTTTACCTTTTTCTTCATAATTATCTACATCCTCTTTTATATAACCTAATACTAATTTCTGATTTGTTAGAGCACAAACACATATAATACAATAAATACATAAAGCAAGGTATACTAACCAATTATCTCCTGATTTTAACGCTATAGGAATTGTGGTTAAAAAAGGTAATCCTAAAAATTGAGGTAAAACTTTACTTATTGTATCATTTGCTTTTACTACAAACTTTTCACTGTTTTCTTCCAATTTTTTAACAAACCTCTCATAACTAAAATTTTCAAGATAGAGAGCATACTGTGCTTGTACAGATTCATTAATATCTTTAATTCTTTTTATTACATGTAATAAATTAGCATTTTGAGGTAATGCATCAGATAAAACGAAAGCTAAAATAGATTTCTTTTCATCAATATGACTGCTTGTTTCTTCATCATCTAACCATTCTTTAAAATCTATAAGTAGTTTGTAACTATCCTTATGTAGATTAGATAATAAACTTATAAATTGGGGTATATGACTACTAACATCAAAAGATAATTCAAATGTTTTTTTACTAAAAAATATTAACTTTCTATTAGTATTATCTGTGTAAGAATCCATAGTAATTAATTGAGATAAAAAATCTTTAATTACTAAATAATTTACTATAATTTGTGATTTGTTTTCATCAAATGATGCTATATCTTCTGATTTTATATAGTAAGGAGAATGGTTAAAAGATTGATTATTTATATTTGCCATATCACCCTTAATAAAAGATTCTATATTATTATAAAAACGCCCAAATGTTGGTTTTGGTGTACCAAATTGAATTTTAACAGTATTCCCTATCGCTAGATCACCATCTAAAATGTTGAAATTAGTATTTTCAAAGTATTCATCCGATGATAATAATTGTAATAGTTGAAGTTCTTCTGAAGATTCTATTAAATAAATCCCCTCTCCCAAATTTATATCAATTTGGGATTCACGGTAAATTTGGATTAAATCTACAAAAGAAACACTATTATTCATTGTTAATCAAAAGCTTTTAAAAGACTTTCTGTAGGGTTGTTAATAATTATTTTACCATTTTCTATAAATATATCTCCATTATTAATTGCATCCCTAGTAAAGAATAAACTCCAATGTTTAGTTTTTCCAGTATATGTTGATAATGATTTTATAGAACGCTTATCTGGAATGAATCCATCAGATACACCATTCTCACCCCCTAATCGCTCTTTCAAAAGTTGTGGTTCTTCAGGGTAAATTTGGTTTGAGAATGTTTCTAATACAAAAGGTTCATTATTATCACTAATGTGGGCTAAATAGTTTTTAGCCCTTTCAAAAAAATCAGTTTTTTCTTCTTGGGAAAATTGTTTATCAGAGGCAAATTCTTCAAGAAAATTGACAAGTTTTTTTGTTTCTGTACTTGCTATTAAAGCATCATTACAAGCCAAAAACTCCTTAAAATATTCTGAAACATCATCTTTTCCTTTCAAAAAACTGATATAGCGACTTTTATCATTATTTTGCCAAGCTGTTAAATTAACTCGACCAGCAAATTTTAAATGTTCAATGTCTAATATTTCATTCTCTGTTATCTGCCAATCTTGGGCCAAAAAACCAGCTTTTTCAGATAGAATAGCAACTAATATGTAAATATTATTTTCACTCTCATAATGAATAATAAATACTTTACCACCTGTAGCTAATCTTTGATTATTAACCTTATTTAACAAAATATTCATCATTCTCTCCGTTAAATTATGGAAATTATTATCAGATAAATATTCCCGTAATAATCTAGGCATAGGATAAATATCTTCATTTTCATTAAAGATTCCATACCCCTTACCTGCTCTACCTGTATAAGCCTTATTCAATTGATCCAAAAACTTACGATGTGAATCATTTGGAATAAGCTGATTAGGGTTAATATCTAATGTGCCTTCAGAAGAATATTGCTTCTTATTTAGAATATGGTAAATGATATCTTTAATCATATTTATTGTTTATTATTGCACGAATTTATGGCTTTTGATCTAACTATACAAAAAAACTTTTAAATTTTATACTTTTTTTCCAATCAAAAATGGGAAGTCATACCCAAAAATTTCTTTACTTTTGGTTTTGCCGATTATAAAAATGCAATTCTTTTTAATACGAAAAAAAGAATTTTTTCAAGGAAAAATATACAAAAAAAGCCCTTAAAAAGAGCTTTGGTTATAGTGTTGTTTCTTCTGGCAGGTCTTCATCTTCATTCCCCATGGAAATGTTTTTCGGTTTGAGCTGATTTTTCAATAATTCTAAATTTTCAGTTCTGTTTCTAAAAATTTTTATCGCTGTGAATACCGCTTCTTTGAAAGACTGCTCGTCTGCTAAATCTTTCCCTGCGATATCATAAGCGGTACCGTGGTCTGGCGAAGTCCTGATGAAAGGCATTCCAGCGGTATAATTGACCCCTTTTTCATAAGCAATGGTTTTGAAAGGCGTCAAACCTTGGTCGTGATACATGGCTAAAACAGCATCAAAAACTCCGTATTTATCGGGTTGGAAAAAGCTGTCAGCTGGATAAGGCCCAAAGGTAAGAATTCCTTCATCGAAGAGTTCTTTTATGGCTGGTTCTATGATTTCTATTTCTTCGTTCCCGATTACACCGCCATCTCCCGAATGAGGGTTGAGTCCTAGAACAGCAATTTTCGGTTTTTGGATAGAAAAATCCTTAAATAAGCAGTCGTTTATAGTTTTTACTTGTTCCTTTATTTTTTCTTTGGATATGCTCTGTGCCACCTTAGAAACAGGGATATGATGCGTGGAAACGGCTACTTTTAGGTTTTCGGTTACTAAAAACATCAGTCCTTTTTTTCCGAATTTCTCTTCTAAATATTCTGTGTGGCCTGTGTGCCGGAAGCCATGTTTTATCATTTCATCTTTGTTGATAGGGGCGGTTACAAGCACATCTACTTCTCCTTTCATCAGGGCGTTTGTTGCTGCTTCTAAGGAGTCTATGGCCAGTTTGGTAGATTCTTCGGTAGGCGTTCCGAAATTTACATCTATTTCATCTTTCCGGAGATTTACAATGTTGATTTTTCCGTTTGCCGCTTCTGAAGCATGAGTGATATAATTGAAATTAAACTGAAGTTTAAAAACATTTTTTTGGTAAGAAAACAATTTTCCAGACCCAAAAATAATGGGAGTGAAAAAATCTGTAATGTTTTTGTCTTTCAGTGTTTTTAAAATAACTTCCGGGCCGATGCCGTTGTAATCTCCGATGGAGATGCCTACTCTTATTTTATGTTGTTTAGAATTCATTTTTACTAAATTTTGGATGAAATACAAAGTTAATTTAATTTTATCAAAAATATAAATGAGATGAGATAATTTTAAAAATTTGTTTAATTTTATGCTTTCAATAATTATTTTTAAATGTTTACAGGAATTATAGAAACTACAGGCAGAGTAGAAAATATAGAAAAAGAGGGAACGAACATTCTTTTTACGATGAGTTGTCCTTTTACAAAAGAGCTAAAAATAGACCAGAGCGTTTCGCATGATGGCTGTTGTCTTACGGTGTATGATATAGAAAATCAGCAGTATAAGATAGCTGCAATACACGAAACTTTGGAAAAAACAAATTTGGGAAATTGGGAAATTGGTACGGAGGTCAATTTGGAACGCTGTGTCCTTATGAATGGCCGATTAGACGGGCATATCGTGCAGGGGCATGTGGACCAGACAGGAGTTGTAAAATCTATTGAAAATAAAAACGGAAGTCATTTGATTACCATAGAACACAGCGAAAAGGATGGATTCGTCACTATTCCACAAGGGTCTATTGCAGTGAACGGCATCAGCCTTACTGTCGCTCACAGCGGAGAGAACGAATTTTCCGTTGCCATTATTCCTTATACTTGGGAACATACTAATCTGAAACATCTTTCCGCAGGAGATAAAGTAAATCTGGAATTTGATGTTATTGGAAAATATATTGCAAAACTAATTCGCAGACCATGATTTTAGGCTCTTACAGAGGGAAAAGCATCCGCACCAGGATATTCTTTGGGTTTATGATTGTAAGTATCCTGAGTATCATCGGGGTTACTTCTATTTCATATTTAATCCTAAAAAAAGCAGCAGAAAACCAAAACAGAAAAGACCTGCTGAATACTGTAGAAAAGCTCATTGCATCGCTGGATTATGCGGTAAGCCATACTACAGTAACAGGAGAAAACATCACAATTATTTTAGAAAATAAAATTCTGGAAATCTCGGATATTAGTAAGCAGGACATCATTTTGTACGACCTGAGCGGAAATTATATTCTTTCTAATAAAAACCAAAGCCTCATAGCCCAGCAGAAAATCCCTGAACCGATTTTAAAAGAAATTTTAAAATCAGATAAAAGATATGATTTTGTGGAATATGATGGGAAAATAAAAGGAAATGTTACTTCATCGTATATTAAATTGCTAAACAATATGTTAGAGCCGGTGGCGATTGTTTATTTCCCATTCTATCACAATGATAATGCCTACTTTGATGTTTTTAATAAATATATAGAAATTTTAGTCGCAGCCAATATCATCATTATTGCTTTCGGTATTGGGCTCAGCTGGAGGATTTCTTACGAACTGACCCGAAATATCAGGCAGATTTCTGACCAGATTACTAAAATTAACCTTAATGAAAAATTAGAGCCGATAAAGTATTATAATGATGATGAATTTACACCTCTTATAAACTCTTATAATAGAACCCTTTACATTATAGATGAACAGAAGGAACTGCTGTCTTTCAGGGAAAAAGAATCTGCGTGGCGGGAAATGGCAAAACAAGTAGCCCATGAAGTAAAAAATCCCCTTACTCCGATGAAGCTCCTTGTCCAAAATTTTGAGAGAAAGTTTGATAAAAACGCTCCCGATATTGAAGATAAAGTCAGCAAATTATGCATTTCATTGGTAGATCAAATAGACCTTATTGCTAAGGTTGCCAATGCTTTTTCGGAATTTACGCAGCTTCCTGAGAAGAAAAATGAGGTCATCAATGTTAATAACGAAATAAAATCTCTTATCAGAGTTTTTGACAAAAAGCATGAAATTCATTTTCAGGCTGATAGAGAAAATATTTTAATTAATTTTGATAAAGTATTTTTCCAAAGAATTATGACCAACCTCATTCTCAATGCCCAACAGGCTGAAGATGAAGACCGAAAGTTATCCATAAACATAGCGCTGGAACTTCTGAATAAAAAAATAAGCATCACAGTTGAAGATAATGGCGTAGGTATTCCCAAAGAGAAATTAGAAAAAATATTTGAGCCGAATTTCACTACAAAAACCAGTGGCACGGGACTTGGCCTCACTATGGTGAAACGAATGATAGAGGATTACAAAGGAGAAATCTCCATCCGCTCACAAGAAAAACGGGGAACAAAAGTTTTTGTGATTTTACCTGTTAATATGTAAATATTTATTACTTTTAGAGTTCTTATTTAGAAAAGGTACAAATAGTTATTTTCTATTTTTTAAAACTTTCCCTATCCCAAAATAAAGGAGGGTCAATATGTAATGCTCTCAAATAGGTATAGCCTTGTCCACGATGATGGGTTTCATTTTCAATAAGGTATAATATCCATTGAGTAAAACTAAAGGTGTTTTGGTATAAAGTCAATTCTTGGCTGTAATCAGTGATTTCTCTCCATTCTTTATTGATAATTTTGGAAGTCTTATCCCAAATAGAGAGTATTTCTGACTTGTTATTAGGAAAAGTATTTTCTATTATCTTCTGATGTTTATCCTTAAGTATTTCACCAAATACACCATCAACCATCATTACAAATTCTTCTACCATTGCTGAAAAAGGGCGTAGGTTTGCAATACTAAACCCAAAAAGGTCTTTTTCAGGGAAGGTCTTAATGACATCGCGGGTTAGGGCGCGAACATCTTGAAAATTAGCATATAATAAGTCAGGGGTTAATAAGTCTTTCATATAGTATTTTATTATTAAGATAAGAAACACAAAGGTAAATAAAATCTTCCATAAACAAAATACATTTATAAACATAAACAATAAATTCAGATTATTTTTGTATATCCATGAGTTTATCATAAATTTGTAATTTTTACAAAAATCATAATATAAATATGACACAATCACGAGCAAGACAAACCACGGAGGCGATAGAGAAAATATATGTTTCTATGCGCCATCTTTTTTATAGAGGTTCTTTCAAACCTGGTGGAAGGTCAGGGCAGAATATCAGAACGCTGCTTTCTACCATCAATCCTGAAATCTACGGAACAATGAACAATCCGAACAAGATAGAATTAGACGGATTGCTCTATGTTTTGGATAGGCTTCCAGAAGGGATAGAGGAATGTGCATTTATTCATTTGACTTCGGATGAAGGCTTTCACAAAGCGAGTTTCACGCCCATAGTCCCTAAAAAACGAAGAAGAAACTGCTACCGTATAGACCAGCATCAGATGAACATAGAGGTTCTGCTGGGTCGTTCGGAGATTTATGATATCCTTACTCACCTTACTTTCCTTTATATAGAAGCAGACAAAATTAGAAATATCGGTTTTGATATGGAGGAGGGCAGACCGAGAAGAGTTTGGAAAATAATAGAAGAAGTAGCCAAAGGAGAGAAAAAATTCACAAGAACCGAAAAGGAAACAGCGATTATCCATCTTTCGGCGCTGCTGGGAAGGTCTTTTGATGAGACTTTGGAGGCTTACAAAAAATTTGGAAGTGATGACAATCCAGACCGATTGTTCAAGATTGTCTATAACCTTGGGCAAGTAAGTTTCCTAGACTGGGCAGAGGAAAGAGAGCGCGAAATTTATTTTTCTGCAATATTACAGGAGCGCGTGGGGCATCACCTTTTCGGAGAAAAATGGGCAAATACGCTTAAAGAAATTTTGGTTAAAGAAAATCTTTACCAAAGACCGCTGAATATCATCAGTGCGAATATGCACTCGGTGAAAAATATGCTTTTTGCGAATGATGCCTTGAAAAAAACTTGCAAAACAGGAATAGACTACACACTTTACGAGGAAATCAGCAACAAAAAAGACCTTCAAGATAAGATTTTGGACTACGCTCTTTCTCAAGGGATGATTTACATCAATGATGAAAGCGGAAGTAATATAGATGTGCAAATCATTGATTTAAAGAAAACTAACCTAAAAAATACGCCTTTCGCGGAGGCTAATTTCTCTGGCGAGGATGTTTTGATAGTTTTTGATTATGCCTTTGGAGAGCAGGCTTACGAGATTATGGACGAGCTTCTGCGCCCATTCGATGTGAAAGGAGAGGAATGCAGACTCAATGTGAAATCCATCTCTATCATGGGTAAAGCGGGAATTCTTACAGGAGAAAAAGGCGATATCATGATTCCTACATCGCATATTTTTGAAGGAACGGCGGACAATTATCCATTTGAAAACGCTCTGAAACTGGACGATTTCCAAGATTCAGAGCTGAAAGCCTTTGAGGGAAGTATGGTCACTGTTTTGGGTACATCGCTTCAGAATAAGGATATTTTGTCTTATTTCATGAATACCTCGTGGAAGTCTATCGGATTAGAGATGGAAGGTGCTCATTATCAGAAAGCTATACAGGTAGCTTCTAAAATCCGCCACCATATCAATGAGAATTTATTCTTATGCTATGCTTACTATGCTTCTGATAATCCACTAGAAACAGGAAGTACACTTTCTTCGGGAGGGCTTGGGCTTACAGGTGTGAAGCCTACATATTTGATTACATTACGAATTTTAGAGAAAATTTTGAAATACAATTAAATATTTATCGTGTTGTTTTTCAATGGTTTAATTTTGTTAAATAAATTTATTACTGGGATAATGTTGTAAAGTGAAAAAGTTTTCATAATTTTGCGCCTCAGTTATGGTTCCGTGGCCGAGTGGCTAGGCAGTGGTCTGCAAAACCATCTACAGCGGTTCGAATCCGCTCGGAACCTCAATAAACTTAAACAATCGCTTGTAAATTAATGTTTTACGAGCGATTTGTTTTTTAAGGTGACAATATATATATATTATAAGCCAATTCAAAAGACAAGAATTAGAGTTGATTTCAAATTCTTAAGTCAAAATAGAAAGACCTCAAATTTTAAATTGATGTTTTTTTTGTTAAGTATTAAAGACAGAAAAATATATTTTTTTTATTTTTTTTCTTGATATTCAAAAAAATGATTATATTTGCACACTGAATTGAAAAATAGTTTAAACATAAAATAATTTAAATCATGGCAAAGGAAACGTTTAATCGTAGCAAACCGCATTTGAACATTGGTACTATTGGTCACGTTGACCACGGTAAGACTACTTTGACTGCTGCAATTTCTAAAGTGTTGTCAGACAAAGGATTGGCTGAAAAGAGAGATTTCTCTGCAATTGACTCAGCTCCAGAAGAAAAAGAAAGAGGTATTACAATTAATACTTCACATATTGAATATGAAACAGAAAACAGACACTATGCCCATGTAGACTGTCCTGGTCACGCCGACTATGTTAAAAACATGGTAACTGGTGCTGCTCAAATGGATGGAGCTATCCTTGTGTGTGCTGCAACTGATGGGCCTATGCCACAAACGAGAGAGCATATCTTGCTTTGTCGTCAGGTAAATGTTCCAAGAATCGTTGTGTTCATGAACAAAGTGGATATGGTGGATGACCCAGAATTGTTAGAATTGGTAGAACTTGAGTTGAGAGATCTTCTTTCTTCTTATGAATATGACGGAGATAACTCTCCAGTAATCAAAGGTTCTGCTCTTGGTGCTCTTAATGGTGAGCCTAAGTGGGTTGCTACAGTAGAAGAATTGATGGATGCTGTAGATAACTGGATCGAGCAACCAGTGAGAGATCAAGATAAGCCATTCTTGATGCCGATAGAAGATGTATTCTCTATTACAGGTAGAGGTACTGTGGCTACAGGTAGAATCGAGTCTGGTGTTATCAATACAGGTGATCCTGTTGATATCATTGGTATGGGTGCTGAAAAATTAACTTCTACTGTAACAGGGGTAGAGATGTTTAGAAAAATCCTTGACAGAGGAGAGGCTGGAGATAATGTTGGTCTATTGTTGAGAGGTATCGAGAAAACTGATATCAGAAGAGGTATGGTTATCGCTAAACAAGGATCTGTAACTCCACACAAAAAATTCAAAGCAGAGGTTTATATCCTTTCTAAAGAAGAAGGAGGAAGACACACTCCATTCCACAACAAATATCGTCCTCAGTTCTATGTAAGAACAACGGATGTTACAGGTGAGATCTTCTTACCAGATGGTGTAGAAATGGTAATGCCTGGTGATAACTTGACTATTACAGTAGAATTGTTACAACCAATCGCTCTTAATGTAGGTCTTAGATTTGCAATCAGAGAAGGTGGTAGAACAGTAGGTGCTGGTCAGGTAACTGAAATTTTAGACTAATCATTTAGTATAATAAGGTTTTCCCGAAAGGGAGCTTTCGGGAAAACTTTTTAAATTTAAAATTAAACTACGGGCATCGTCCAATGGTAGGATACCGGTCTCCAAAACCGTTGATCTGGGTTCGAATCCTAGTGCCCGTGCAAATTTAGACTAAGGTATTTGTTTTTTTATTAAATAGAAAATTCCTTAGTTTTTGTATTTTAACTGAACATTTAAAAAGTATGGGTTCATTAATTAATTTTGTCAAAAGTTCTTTTATAGAATTCAAAGAAAATGTAGAATGGCCAAAATGGGCTGATTTACAATCATCTACTATTGTAGTGAGCGTTTCTACATTGATATTGGCTTTATTCACATTTGGAGTAGATACATCTTTTAGTTTAACTATTAGAAATCTATATTCGTTATTTATAGGATTGTTTAATTAAAATTATTTTCCATGAGTGATTTAAAATGGTATGTGCTAAAAGCAGTGAGCGGACAGGAAAATAAAGTAAAATCCTATATAGAAACTGAGGTCAGAAGATTGGGATATGAAGCCTTTGTTACCCAAGTTGTGATTCCTACTGAAAAAGTAGTCCAAATGAGAAATGGGAAAAAGGTTTTAAAAGAAAGACCTTATTATCCAGGATATCTTATGGTGGAGGCTGACCTTATGGGTGAGATTCCGCATATGATTAAGAATATACCAGGGGTTATTTCGTTTTTGAGTTTGACAAAAGGAGGAGACCCTGTTCCGATGAGAAAATCAGAAGTTAATAGAATGTTGGGGAAAATGGATGAACTTTCTGAATTTGCAGTGGATGTAGAGATTCCTTTTGTTGTAGGAGAAAATGTGAAAGTTATAGACGGGCCATTTAATGGATTCAATGGTTCTATTGAGAAAATCCATGAAGATAAGAAAAAATTAGAAGTTAAAGTTCGAATATTTGGAAGGGAAACTCCATTAGAACTAAGCTACATGCAAGTAGAAAAACTTTAATTAAAATACAACCACTCTTTTCAGGGTGGTTTTTTATTGATATTTAGAATAAAAAGTAAATTTATTTTTGTAGATAAGAAATAAATTTATAATTTTGCAGTCCGTAAATGGAGTTGAAATGTTCAGGTGAGAAGGATATTTCATCTATTCATTTATAGATTTATAAAATGCTTCCACATTTTTATATTTTTAATTTATTTTAATAAAGAAACATGGCAAAGAAAGTCTTTAAAATGGTAAAACTTCAAGTGAAAGGAGGGGCAGCAAACCCTTCTCCACCAGTAGGTCCAGCATTGGGTTCTGCAGGGGTAAACATTATGGAGTTTTGTAAACAATTTAATGGAAGAACGCAAGATAAGCCAGGTCAAATCCTTCCTGTAGTAATTACAGTTTATGAGGATAAATCTTTCGAATTTATCATTAAAACACCTCCAGCAGCGGTTCAGCTTTTAGAGGCGTCTAAGGTAAAGAAAGGATCTGGGGAGCCTAACAGAAACAAAGTAGGTTCTGTAACTTGGGAGCAAGTACAAAAAATAGCTGAAGATAAAATGGCAGATCTTAACTGCTTTACACTAGATTCAGCTTTGAGTATGGTTGCTGGTACAGCAAGATCAATGGGATTAAAAGTAACAGGAACGAAACCTAACGCTTAAAAATTAAGGAATGGCAAAATTAACTAAAAAGCAAAAGGAAGCTGTAGCTAAGCTAGAAAAAAATAAGGCATATAGCCTTGAAGAAGCTTCAGCCTTAGTAAAAGAAGTAAATACAGCAAAATTTGATGCTTCTGTAGATATCGCTGTGAGATTAGGTGTAGATCCTCGTAAAGCTAACCAAATGGTAAGAGGAGTAGTTTCTCTTCCTCATGGAACGGGTAAAGACATCCGTGTATTGGCTTTGGTTACTCCTGATAAAGAAGCAGAAGCGAAAGCTGCTGGTGCTGACCATGTAGGTCTAGATGAGTACTTAGAAAAAATCAAAAATGGTTGGACAGATGTAGATGTTATTGTTACTATGCCAGCTGTGATGGGTAAACTAGGTCCATTGGGTAGAGTATTGGGTCCAAGAGGTCTAATGCCAAACCCTAAGTCTGGAACAGTTACTATGGAAGTAGGTAAAGCAGTAGCAGAGGTGAAATCAGGTAAAATTGATTTCAAAGTGGATAAATATGGTATTGTACATGCAGGTATTGGTAAAGTATCTTTCGATGCAGATAAGATTAGAGAAAATGCACAAGAGCTTATTCAGGCTTTAATCAAATTAAAACCAACTGCAGCAAAAGGAACTTATGTGAAGAGTATTTACCTTTCTTCTACAATGAGTCCAGGTATTGCTATCGATACTAAATCTGTAAACTAAAATCTGAAAGACAATGACAAAAGAAGAAAAAGTATTAGTAATACAAGAATTAAAAGAATTGTTACAAGATGCCAAAGTGGTTTATGTAGCAAATCTTGAAGGAATGAATGCTGCTGCTACTTCAGATTTTAGAAGACAAGCATTTAAAAGTAATGTTACGCTTAGAGTTGTAAAAAATACATTGCTTCAAAAAGCGATGGAACAAGTAGAGGGAGTAGATTACTCAGAAATGTTCTCTACATTCAAAGGAAACTCTGCATTGATGATAGCAGAAGTAGCAAATGCTCCTGCAAAACTTATCAAGAATTTCAGAAAGAATGGAGAATTCCCTGCGTTGAAATCAGCTTATTTGCAAGAAACTTTCTATATTGGTGATAACCAGTTAGATACTCTAGCGAACATCAAGTCTAAAGAAGAGATGATTGGAGAAATCATAGGATTACTTCAATCTCCAATCAGAAACTTGATTTCTGCATTGCAAAACAAACCAGAGGTTGCAGAAGCTCCTGTGGCAGAAGAACCAAAAGAAGAGTCTGCATCTGAAGAAGGAGCAGAGTAATTTTGGGACTTCAGTGAGTAAAATAGACACTCAATAAAATTAAAATAAATCGTTCAACAATTAAAACATTAGAAAAATGTCAGATTTAAAAAAATTAGCGGAAACGCTTGTTAACTTAACAGTAAAAGATGTAAATGAATTAGCTACTATTCTTAAAGAAGAGTACGGAATCGAGCCAGCTGCAGCAGCAGTAGTAGTATCTGGTGGTGCTGGTGGAGGTGATGCAGCTGAGGAAAAATCAGAATTTGATGTAATCCTTAAAAATGCAGGTGCTTCTAAATTAGCTGTTGTTAAGTTAGTTAAAGACTTAACAGGTGCTGGTCTTAAGGAAGCTAAAGACATCGTAGATGGTGCTCCAGCTCCAGTAAAAACAGGAGTTCCAAAAGACGAAGCAGAAGCTCTTAAAAAGCAATTAGAAGAAGCTGGTGCTGAAGTAGAATTGAAGTAATTATTAAATTACAATAACTAAAAAAGCTGTTTCATTTTGAAACAGCTTTTTATTTTTTTACTAATCGAGAATAAATCTAAAAAGTATTTAAAAATTTTATTTTTTAAGGGCTTTGATTATAACTGGAGTTGTAGTTACTACAATCAGTCCAATGATGATGTATTCCAAATGTTTTTTCAAATCAATTCCGAACTGATCGATAAAAAGTTTATCCAAATAATGTCCAGCAAAAACCAATGAGAAAGACCATAAAAGCCCACCTATAATATTATATAAAAAAAACTTTTTGCTATCCATTTTCACTATGCCCGCTACAATAGGAGCAAAGGTTCTAATCATAGGTAAAAATCTCGCAATGATGATAGCCATCGCTCCATTTTCTTCGTAAAATTGCTGTGCTTTCAGCAGATAACTTCTTTTAAAGAAAAAAGATTCTTTCTTTTGGTAAAGTTTCTGACCGCTTTTTGAACCAAACCAATATCCCACTGAATCGCCAAGAATAGCGGCAATGCCGACAGTGGCCGCTAAAATCGTGGTATTGAGAAGGTCACTTCCTGTTTCTCCAAAGGTTTCACTGATAATAGTAGTGGAATAAATCCCAGAAATAAACAACAGGCTGTCCCCAGGCAGGAAGAATCCGAAGAACAATCCCGATTCTGCAAATACGATGAGAAGCACCAGCCAAAACCCTCCCAATTTAATGTAAAATTCAGGGTTTACTAAATCTTTCCAACTTTCAAAATGTTCCATAAAATCTAATAATCAACAAAGATAATTTATTTAAGAATATCAACTATAAAATTTTATATCATTAAATCATGAGTTTCGTCACTTTGTCCTTCTGCCATTAAGAAAGATTTCAGGAATGGAGTGATATTACCATTCATCACAGCATCTACATCAGAGGTCTCATAGCCAGAGCGAACATCTTTTACTAATTTGTAAGGATGCATCACATAGTTTCTAATCTGGCTGCCCCATTCTATCTTCATTTTTCCTGCTTCTATTTCGTTCCGTGCCTTGTTTCTTTCTTCCAATTCTATTTCGTAAAGCCTTGATTTTAAGAGCTGCATGGCTTTTTCTTTGTTTTGAAGTTGTGAACGGCTTTCAGAGTTTTCGATGATGATTCCCGTAGGGTGGTGGCGAAGTCGCACGGCAGTTTCTACTTTGTTTACATTCTGTCCTCCTGCACCGCTGGCTCTCATGGTTTCGAAGGTAATATCGGAAGGATTGATATTAATCTCAATAGTGTCATCCACCAAAGGATAAACATAAACGGAAACAAAGCTGGTATGGCGTTTCGCATTGCTGTCAAAAGGAGAAATTCTTACTAAACGATGCACGCCGTTTTCGCCTTTTAGATATCCGAAGGCAAATTCGCCATCTATCTCTAATGTCACGGTTTTCACGCCCGCTACATCTCCTTCTTGGAAGTTGAGCTCTCGCACGCTGTATCCCTGCTTTTCTGCCCACATGATGTACATTCTCATCAGCATAGATGCCCAGTCACAGCTCTCCGTTCCACCTGCTCCAGCTGTGATTTGGAGGACGGCAGAAAGCTCATCTCCTTCGCTGGAAAGCATATTTTTGAATTCCAGATTTTCTATTTTTTCAAGAAGTTTTGGGAAAATGTCTTCCACTTCTTTTTCGCTGTCTGGGTCTTCTTTGGAAAACTCTACCAATACTTGTAAATCTTCAAATTCTTTATGGATTTCCTCATATTCTTCCACCCATTTCTTTTTGGAGCGGAGCTGTTTCAGAAATGCTTCGGCTTCTTTCGGGTTGTCCCAAAATTCTGGCGAAGCGGTTTTCTCATCATCATTGGCTATTTCTACCTTTTTTCGCTCTATTTGAAGGTATTTGTATAAATCTTCTATTCGGGTCTGTGTGTCTTTTATTTGCTCGTTACTAATCACAAATTCAAATTTTTA
>CAUQHD010000002.1:0-29202 GCA_963517805.1 uncultured Flavobacteriaceae bacterium
CTACACTGAATTTTAGCAACTACTTATAAATCAAGTAGTTGCTTTTTTATTTTTGGTAAATTTAGGGCTTTGGCCACGATTTTGGTCACGGTAATTTTAAATTTTATATATATTGAATTTCTTTAAAAGATAATGAATCATTCTTTGTGGAAAATATTTATTTTCTAAAGAATTCCCTCTTAAATAATTAATTGCAAAAGTGAAATTCTAATTTTCTATCTTATGAATTTTGAAATAAAAACTAACTATTAAAAGGGGGGATACAAAAAAAATCACATTTCACATATGCAAAAGAGGCATAGTAAGGAGACACTAACCTCTATCTTTATATTAAAAACAATAAAACACTTGTTGAAAAAATTTGAATATTGAGAAAAACATCCTTATATTCGCAAAGATTTTAACGATAAATAAAGCGTTGGCTTTTGTTCTGTTGTCAAGGAATCTACCAAATTTCAAACAACAAATACAGAACTAAGAGGTCTAATGCTCATACCATATAGGCATGGGTTGAGACTATCTGTATTTGTTAGGTTTTGGTAGAACCTCTTGCAACAGATAGATTGATATCCGTGCTTTTTTTATTGTAACATATTATTGACATAAAAAGAGTTAGCTTTATTCTGTTGCAAGAGATCTACCAAATTTTAAACAACAAATACAGAATAGGTTAGCCTAAAATGGTAAAGGGAGGCTGTAGTAAGTCTCTTCCTTTACCATAGGGTTTGTATCTGTATGGAATAACGCTCTTGTTCCAGCTCTTTTTGAGTAAAATATTCACATCTCCAAAGGAACAAAGGAGATATCTATTCTGTACGGATATTAGATGGAAAGCAGACAGGTAAAATCCAAAAAGCGGGTAGCAGACCATGGAGAGGTATTTACTAATGAAAGAGAAGTAAAAGCCATGGTAGACCTTGTGTGGAAAGAGCTAGAAAAAGGTACAGCGGACAAGGTTCTTACTGCTACTTTTTTAGAGCCGTCATGTGGTTCGGGTAACTTTCTTATAGAGATTTTACAAAGGAAAATAGCACTGCTGAAAAAGACCAAGAAAAACAAATCTGATTATGGATTTTATTTGGTGCTGGTAGCAGGCAGTCTCTATGGAGTGGAGCTTCTTCCTGATAATACCCAAGAGTGCCGAGAGAGACTTTTCACAGAATTCAAAAAATCTTATCCCAAAAAAGAAGCAGACTATGAGAAACTAATGAAGAGCATTGCGTTCATCATCAGTCAAAACATTATCTGTGGAGATGCCCTTAGCTATACTACGCCAGAGGGAGAGCCTATTGTTTTCACGCATTGGTCTGGACTGAGTGACAAAAAAATAGTTGCCAACTATTTTGACTATGGTGAACTGTCCAAAAAAGAACAGGGTATGGCTTCTTTATTTGCGGAATATACAGTGAAAGAACCTGTGATAAGGCATTACTTGGAACTCGGTGCAGAACAGCCCTAATCTTTTCTAACAATGAATGCACAAAAATACAATCCCGATGTGCTTACTTGTCTTGCTAATCTGAGTAGCGATGAGGTTTTTACACCTCCTGATGTTGCTAATAGAATGCTGGATACCCTACCCAACGAATTATGGAGTAATCCTGAAGCTAAATTCCTAGACCCTTTCTGTAAAACTGGTGTGTTTCTGAGAGAAATAGCCAAAAGACTGCTGAAAGGTTTAGAAAGCCAAATCCCAGACTTGCAGGAACGCATAGACCATATTATGCACCATCAGCTGTATGGAATAGGTATCACGGAGCTTACTGCTTATCTGAGCCGCCGTAGTCTCTACTGCTCTACCCGTGCTGATGGTAAACATTCTGTAACTGAATTCCCTGATGAGAGTGGTAATATCTTCTTTGAGGAAATCTCCCACACATGGGACAAAGCAGGGAAATGTACTTACTGTGGTGTAAGTAGTGAAAACTTTGGAGAAGAAAAAAGAGAAGGGCTATCACAACACGCTTATGCCCTTATACATGATAAAAATCCTTATGAAAATATGAACTTTGATGTCATTATAGGAAATCCACCTTACCAAATGACCTTCGGTCTTGATGGAAAAAATAGTTCAAATGCAAAATCTATATACCATTTATTTATCGATGGAGCAATAAAATTAAATCCTAAATACATTTGTATGATTGTTCCAAGCCGTTGGATGACAAAAACATCCCAAGCAATGCCCGATGAATGGGTAGATAGAATGCTAAGTTCTAATAAGTTTAGAATCATACATGATTTTTTGGATGCTAAAGGTATTTTCTCTGGAACACCTCCAAAGGGTGGAGTCAATTATTTCTTATGGGATAGAGATTACAATGGGGAGTGTCACTATTACTTATATGAAAGTGCAGATAAACCTTTCTCTTATAGATTTGAATTATTAGATAAAAACAATTCAGGAATTGTCATCAGAGATAGTTTTGCAAACGAAATTCTAAAGAAAATATCTGATGTTCATCAAGATTATATGAATAATGGAGAAAATTTTTCTTCTTTGGTTAGTCCAAAACATTTTTTTGACAATAGTATTTTCCTAACTTCCAATTGGAATGGTTTTACGAATACCCCCAATCAAGATTACAATATCAAATACTATCCTAATAAAACACTACTAAAAGATGGGATGGAATTTGGCTGGATTAACATCAATCAAATCCCTAAAAATAGAGAAACTAAAGACTTGCATAAAGTGTTTATTCCTGCTGCAGGTGGTTCTGGGACAGATACTCAAGTTTTAGGACATCCTTTTTATGGAGAACCTAATTCAGTATGTTCACAGACATATTTGGTAATCGGGTATAATCCTAAAGAACATCACTTTACCAAAGAAGAGTGTTTTGGTATTATTTCATACATTAAAACTCGTTTTTTTAGATATTTAGTTTCTATTAAAAAGAAAACCCAAAATGGACCTCGAGGAGTGTATCAGTTTGTTCCTTTACAGGATTTTACCAAAGAATGGACAGATGAAGAACTTTATAAAAAATATGGTTTAACAGAAGAGGAAATCGCTTATATAGAAAGTTTAGTAGAAGAAAGAAAAGAAGAAGAGTAACTTTATAAGAATAAAGATAATGCAAGAATTTAAAAATATTTTTAACCTAAATATTGAATATAGAAATTTAAAATATAATGATATTCCAAAAATTGAGGAAATAAAAATTGATTCATCAAAAATTATTGCCAATTTTCATTCTGCTAACACTTTAATTGGTAGTAACGGTGAGGAAGTTGATATTGCCTATATAAATTATCTACAAATATTAGAACAAGGAAAAAATGGGAAATATGAATGTCCTATTTATGAAGAGTTTTTACGCAATAATGGATGGAAAAAATTTAATAATTTCACTTATAGTTTAGGGAAAATGAATCGTCTATCAGAAGGGATTTATGATAACACCAAAAGAGTCATTAATATGTGTCATTCTCTAAAGCAGATTAAAAGCAATCCAAAATATAAAGAAAAACAAAATCCTAATTTTAGTTTATCTCAAGGAATATTAGACTTTATACTAAAAAATAATAAAAACTTTGATGTAATAGAGGGTATAGAAAATAAAGACAATAAAGAAAATTTCTCTAAAATATTTAAAGAATATATTAAAAGAAGAAATTATTACACACATGGAATACTATACATTTTATATCCAGATAAAGAGCCTATTCTCAAGATAAAAAAAAATAAAGAAACTTATATAAAATATAAAGAAGAAGATTTTATACATAATCTAAAAATATTTATATACCTAAAAAATATTTTAGATGATATGATACAAATTATTCAGTCTGATACAATAGAATAATTTTATTTGAAACGCTTATAAAAGTATAAATTATTCTAAGAATTTGTTTTTTACTTTCCCAAGAGAAATAATAATTAATTAAATACAAACCCTAATGTAAAATATTAAAAATATAAAAATTTAACTACTTAATAATGTTCACACAGAATAATATCCCCAGAATATATGCCTACACTGATGAAAGCTACCCTGATATGCTAAAAATAGGCTACACCACCAAGACCGCAGCAGAGCGTGTAAAAGAGCAATATCCTATAAAAACACCCCGCCAGACTTGGGAAATTGTTTTAGAGGAAATCGCTACCAGAGAGGATGGTACTTACTTTACTGACCATGAACTCCACAAAAGACTGGAGCAGAAAGGCTTTATCCGTGAAGCTGGAGAGTGGTTCCAATGCACCATAAAAGACCTGCAAAGGGTGATTTTAGAAGAGAAAAGAGGCATCAGAAATACAGAAAACCGTAGTCAGAGTTTTGGTATGAGACCAGAGCAGAAAGAGGCTGTAGAGAAGACTGCTTGGTATTTTAATTCCGTGAAAGATGAAGGTGTTATCCCTCACTTTCTTTGGAATGCCAAAATGCGTTTTGGGAAAACCTTTGCTGCTTATCAGCTGGCTCTAAAAATGGGCTGGAGAAAAATACTGGTGCTTACCTTTAAACCTGCTGTCCTCAGTGCATGGCGGGAGGATTTACAGTCTCATATAGATTTTGAGAATTGGCAGTTTGTCTCTAACCGAGAGGAAGACCTCAGCGTAAAAGATATAGACAGAACAAAGCCTTTTGTGTATTTTGGTTCTTTCCAAGACCATTTAGGAAGGGATAAAAGTACAGGTGGAATAAAATCTAAAAACGAATGGGTGCATAAAGAGGACTGGGACTGTGTGTTTTTTGATGAATACCATTTTGGTGCATGGCGGGATAAGTCTAAAGACCTTTTTGACAAAGAAGAAAAGGAAGAAATAGAGGAAATAGAGCAAGAGATAAAAGAACTGGAAGCCGAAGAGTCTGGTAAAGCAGAGGATTTTAGCTATTTTGATGAAGGTCTATTACCTATCACTACCAAGCATTATCTTTATCTTTCAGGAACTCCGTTTCGTGCCATCGCAGGGGGAGAATTTATAGAAGAACAAATCTATAACTGGACTTATTCTGATGAGCAAAAAGCTAAAGCAGAATGGCAGGGCGAGAACAATCCATATGCTTCACTTCCAAGAATGGTCATGATGACCTACCAAATTCCTGATGAAATAAAGAATGTAGCCTCTAAAGGAGAATTTGATGAGTTTGACCTAAATACTTTTTTCTCAACCGAGGGAAAAAATAAAGAGGCGGTTTTCAAATATGAAGATGAGGTACAAAAATGGCTGAATCTTATCCGTGGACAATTTTCGGGCAATATAGAATCTGACCTAAAACAAGGTAAGAAAAAACCGCCGATGCCTTTTTCTGATACAAGACTGTTGGGGATTCTACAGCATACTTTTTGGTTCTTGCCTAATGTAGCATCTTGTCATGCTATGGCAAATTTATTAGGCAAACCACAGAATAATTTTTTCAATGATTATAATGTCGTTATATGTGCAGGAGATGAAGTAGGGGTAGGCGAAGAAGCTCTAAAACCTGTGAGAAAAGCCATGGGTGAGCCACTAAAAACCAAGACTATTGTTCTTTCCTGTGGAAAACTCACGACTGGAGTATCTGTACCGCCTTGGTCAGGAATTTTGATGCTGAGAAACATCTCCAGTCCAGAGACTTATTTCCAATCTATTTTTAGAGTGCAGACACCTTGGGTTATTAAAAACCCAAATGGCGATAGTCCAAATCAACAGGAAATCATTAAAAATGAATGCTATGTATTTGATTTTAGTATCAATCGGGCTTTAAAACAAGTGGCATCCTATGCCCATAGTCTTAATGTTAATCCTAATGTGTCTCCAGAAGAAAAAGTAGCCGAACTTATAAATTTCCTACCTATATTGGCGTATGATGGAAGTAGTATGAAGGAAATAAATGCTGCGGATATCTTAGACATTGCTAGTAGTGGAACTTCTGCTACTCTGTTAGCGAGGCGATGGGAGTCTTCTCTGTTGGTAAATGTAGATAATGTTACTTTGCAAAGACTGTTAAATAATGAAGAGGCCTTAAAGATATTAGAAAGAATAGAGGGGTTTCGAAGTCTGAGCCAAGATATAGAAACCATCATCAATAAATCTGAAAAAGTGAAGAAAACCAAAAAAGAGTTTTCAGAAGCAGGGGTAGAAATGGATTCTAAAACCAAAAAAGAAATAACAGAAGAAGAAAAAGAATACAAGAGTAAAAGGAAGCAGATTCAGGAGAAATTGATAAAATTTGCAACGAGAATTCCTGTTTTTATGTATTTGTCCGAACATAGGGAACAGACTCTAAAAGATGTTATTACTAAATTAGAACCTGAGCTTTTCAAAAAAGTAACAGGGATAGAAGTAAAAGACTTTGAACTCCTGCAAAACTTGGGACTGTTTAATAGTGTGATGATGAATGACGCTGTATTAAAGTTTAAATATTACGAAGATGCCTCACTTGCCTACACAGGAAAAGCGACTTATGAAGGCTTACGATTCATAGGGGCATTTGATACAGTAGTTCCTGTCAAAGAGTATGTAGAGGAATAAGAAGTTTTGCCTAATTATAAGTCATATATAATTGTGTGATTATGTAAAAAAAGTACCATATGAATTTAAAATGTTTTTTTAGTACTGGTCGCACATTAATATTATGATTCTAATGGGAATATTACGAATAAATTTAAACTTTTTATGGTAGTTCGTAAGGTTTCAAAATTATGAAAACGCTCAAATAAAAATGACAAGTTTTACTCAACTACACTATAGTAAAACTTGTCATTATATTTAATCTGATGTGTTGATAGGGACACCCTCACAATCTTTAAAAAGCTCGTGGTATTTATCTGTAATTTTTTGTTTAAGATAGTGAAAAGTAGTCATTAGATCATTGTCTCGAATGAACTCACGGAACTTTTTCTTGTGTCTATTTTTGGTACTGTCAGAACCAAAATTTCTGTTCCAGTAAGTATATTCTAACTGATTACCCAAATATTCTTTTTCTGTTTTTGATAAATTTGAAGTAAAACGATTATCCACGATGATTAATTGATCAAATCTTTTGAGAAAATTTAGAAATAGAGATTGTAGTTTTTTAGGATTATATAAATCCAGAAAAGTTATAATCCCTAAATCTTTATTTCTTAGTTGTTTATGACTGTATTTTATCTCAATTCTAAGTAAAGGGTAATCCAAATTATTCTGGGCACCTTTGTCATAAATCTTAAATGTACTATTGCTCATTTTGAACTTTTTCATCAGAAAACCTTTGTTATCTTGAAAGAAATAATGAGGTTTAAAATTCCATAGAAGAATATTATTTTTAATGATTTCTTGAACTGACCGCTCTAATTTTAAGTTAAATCCAAATTCTAAAGAAGTGATTTTTGTATTGATAAAATCATATTCAGGGATTTGTTTTTGCAAGTTATTTAATGCTTGAGTTATCTCACAATATGAGAAGTCATTGTAGTTGATGTCTTGTCCTATTGTATTTGAATTGTGATACTTGTGTAAGGAATTTTCTATGTATGCTCCATTTTGAGTAATTACATAAGTCAGCGTTCCGATTTGTCCTACAATAGGATAAATAGAATGCTCAAGCCTATCATTTTTAATATCATTGCTGTTAATGGTACAATTAAATTCATAATTCTTCTTTATAATTTGTTCGAATTTTACTTTTTCTGTAAAATAAATTCTAATATTATCTTGCATATATTAAGTTTTTTGAGATTAATAAATAAACTTCCTTGTGTCATATTTAAATAACACATAATCAATGTTTTCATAAAAAAATAAATTTTGGGATTTTGGATAAGTCAGGGCAAAGATGTGCACCTCATTGCCTTGAGCTGTTTATCCTAAGAATTTTGATAGTGGAAAGCTATGCTGAAGCTTGGTCATTAAGAAATGTATCTACATCTTTTTTTCTGTATAATACTTTTTTCTTACCTACTTTTGTAGCACCAATTTTTCCATTTTTTGTCCAAGCCCAAAGACTTGTTTCTGAACATTGCAGGTAGTCACATACCTCTTTGCGTGTCATCAAGTCCTTGTTATTAGACTTTTCTCCCGAAACCGACTGGAACTTTTGTAGTTCTTCTCTGATGCCTGAAATTATCATCTGTGATAGTTGCTCAGGGCTTATTTGAATCAATATATTTGTGTTCATAACTAATAGAATTATGAGGCAAATATATATGGCATAAATTTCATACTATCGATTATACTAGATAATTTTAGTATAATTTATAAATATGGTTTAAGTTCTTCTACCCTTTGGACAAAATTACTATCAATTGCTCTTTTCCCCGCTTCAAAATCTTTTATTATTAATTCTAAATATTTCAATTTTTTAGTACTGAAAATATTTTTATCATCATTATTCTCTTGCAAAGTTGAATTTATATATGGCTGAATAGCTGTTTTTTTTAATCCTATTACCTTTGAAATAGTATCTGACAAAGCATTTACAGAGTCGTATTTTTCCGTATTATAATAAAAACAATTTTTATCTTTTTTAATTTTTCCTTCAGCTAATAACTCTGCTATTTTATAAATATTGCTATCTCTAAGTTTATCGTTTGAATCATTTGAATCATTTGAATCTTGTTTAATATTAGAAAAAAGATCAGGAAAAATAATTAAGAATTCTTCTCTTAAAACATATAAGAGTTTTTTATTGAATGTTAATAAATAATCTGCTATATCTTTCTCTACTGCTGAAACATTATGTGTGGGATGATTATATGCTGAAATAACAAGGTTTAAAAAATTATTAGAATTATCAAGTCTTTCCAATAATAACTTTAACATTATTTTAATTTTAAAACTGTCATTATTTTTTATAAAATCTCCTATTGAATGATATATTTTAATATGTAAAGATTTACCTGTAAATCTATTGCCCCAATCCTGTATAGATGTTGTTTTATAAAAATTATTAATAGTAACAAGTCTTTTCTTATCTACAAAATATCTATACCCAAGCTTATCTATGAGATGAGGTAATTTTTCACTGATAGGTTTTGGGATATTAATATTTTCTTTTTCTTCTTCACTAGCATAAGCTTTTGCTATATCTACAAATTCATATATATTTGTCACTATAGAGTTTATATATTCTATCTCATTAAGTATTTTATCCATAGTTTTCAATTCTTTTCTTTATTGTGTGTAATGTTGAAATAACCTCTTCTTCTTTTGGTAAGCTACCATAAACTAGATGTTTAAAATCTGTATTGTAAGTATTTGATAATTCTTTCCAAACTTCTTCTAAATTTTTGAAAATCAAAGCGTTTTTCAGTGGTTGAGAAAGCCAGTTGTTATTGTTTTTGTAGCTTAAAACATCATCTTTTCTTACTTTTTCCAGCATTTCAGGGAAATCACTGCTTTCAAAGAATGTTATGATTTCTTCGTTCTTCAATAATTGGTGTAAATCATAGATATGTCTTATTTTACTTCTTAAATCTTGTATCGGATTTTCAGTATAGGAGAAACGGACAAGACTCATGATTTTCTCACAAAAAGTGCGTTTAGGATTAAGAACCGAAACTTCAAATGGTTCTAAACAGAATTCTTTTATTATTTCTTGCTGATGGTTTTGTTCCATCATTTCTGTAATAAAAGTCCTGATTTGGCGTTTTTCATTTGGTTCAAAATACCCAAGCCAAGAAGCTTCTACAATAATAACATCTCTAATTTGCCCAAAACTGCCCTCAAAGTTTCGAGAATAAGAATGTGCGGTTTTCCTATTCATTCCCATTTTTTGTGTAACTCCACTGATTGGGATTTCAGGCAGAACCTCATTTACAACTTCAGATATTTTTTTGATTTTATTTTTGAGCTGATTGGGAGTTTCTTCACTGGATTTTATTACAACAAGGTCTATGTCCTCTGAAAATCGTTCAATGACCTTATAACATTTTGAAAGAGCTGTACCGCCTTTGAAAATAGAATATTCAGCCACAGGACTGCTGAAAATTTGTTTCAAAGCATAACAAACCCAATAGTCTTTTTCTACATAAATATCTAATATTCCCATTTGCTGAGCTGTAAATCTTACTGCTTCTTGGAATTGTTTTTTATCTTCGTGTAGTTTCATTTGATGTTCCAGTTTTTGGCGTTAGGCAAAATGTTTTCAATGCCCTGAATTTCGTATGTAGAGATGGGATTTAGCGAGGTTTTTAAATCATCTGTGTCAATATTTATTTTTTCTAAAATCGCTCCTAAAATCGCTCTTGTTGATGCTGGGTATTTCATTGATAATCTTATCATTATTTTAAAATCTTTCTCTTGAAAGTCTTTGAAAATTTCTATTAGCCTGACTATGACTTTTTCGGGTGTCGTATCAGGAATGTTTTTAATAAATCTTAATATATCAAGAAGCTGGAGGTAAGGTATATTTTCTTTATTAATCGTGTTTTTTTGTTGTACTATAGAAATATTGAATATACCTCTTTTAAATGGTGAACGGATATTGTTTTTCCCAATTTGAATACTATTACTAATCTGTGTCGTAAATCCTAATTCATTGTAAATACTTAACCCTGTGAGGTAACCTATGGTTTTTCCATTGTCTACAAGCAGGTCTTTAACAATTTGATAATTATTCGGATTTAGTTTACCAAAACGGGTAATCTCAGGTTTGTAGAATTTTCCTTTGGAGAGTTTTTCTATTTTTCCAGATTTAGCCATTCGGTTTAAGGCTTTGATAATAGCCTCTTTATTCTGTTTTTCTTCGGTTAAAAAATCAGAATAGGTGAAAATATAACCTTTGGGCAGGTAATTTATTTTATCGTTTATGAACTGCGTGGTTGTCAATGTCTTTATTTTATTCTACAAAGATACAAAAAGTCCAGTTTATCACATAAAAAACTGGACAAAATATTAGGCGATATTCATTGTGTTGTTGTTTTGTGTTTGTTCTTCTTGTTCTAATTTTTTACTCATTTCCTCTATTTTTTCTTGTAATGCTCGTATTTGTTCTGATTGTAGGTCATATTTTTGCAATTTCTCATTTCTTGATTTTATACTTTCTTGTCTTAAGTGTTCATGTTCACTAGTTGGCTTGAAATAAGTTTTAAAAGTGTTTTCATTAGTATGTCCTGTATATTGCCAAATTTCTAGTAAATCCCAACCTTCAATGTATCTGTTGGTACAGAAACTTCTTCTTGAATCGTGGAAGGCTATTTTTTCTGAAAACCCTAATTCTTCAGTAATAACACCTTTGTTCGTAGGTTTTTCTATTGAAATTTTCTTGTCTTTAAAATAGGGAATTTCCTCAAAAACTTCTTTAAGGTAGTCGTTTGTTTTTTGATTAGAAATAGATATGGACTTAATATTGCCATTATATTTTTCTAGTATTTCTTCTGTGTATCCAAAGAAAGAAAAGCAAAGTGTTGTGTATTTATCGTTTGTTGATACTTTTTCTGAAAGGATTGTTATTTTTCTGTTATCATAATCTATATGGGAGTTTTCTATCCTTGTTATATCGCCAAATCTCAAAGAAGTGTGGCAACCAAGTACAAACAAGTCTCTTATTTTTTCTAATCTTTTATTCTTGGATAAATCATATTGATAAAGTTCTGTTATATCTTTTTCTGTTAAAACGACATTAAAAGAAGGGGCTACTTTAGGTTTGAATTCTTCTTGTAGATAACTTCTGTTATCAGTGTAGCCTTTTTCAAATGCTTTTCTTAGGACTTGAGACAGTCTTTTTATTCTTGTTTTAACGGTATTAGAGCATAATTTTTTACTATTAATCAACCAAGATTGAAACTTTAAACATAGAACTTCATCAAATTTATCTATATCAATAAATGTATTAGTTTCCTTTGCGAACTCTTTTAAATCTTTATACATTACATTAAAAGAGGAAATATAACTTTTGTGTTTGGGTTTTTGTCCAGAATCTATAGCGTTATTGTTTTTAAGTTTAAGAATCTCCATAAATTCTTCAAAAATATCATCAAAAGATTTTTTGCCTTTTTTGACAACTTTGATATCTTTTCCTTCTTTTGCTGAATTTACAATACTTTTTAACTCTTCCTTTGTTGGGATTCTATTGTATTGTTCGTTAAATCTATTGTGGGTATCAATAATTGAAGCTCTAAATTTATCAAGTTTTAGATTTATTTCTTTTTTAGATGCTCCTGATGAC
This sequence comes from uncultured Flavobacteriaceae bacterium, assembly GCA_963517805.1. Taxonomy (GTDB): domain Bacteria; phylum Bacteroidota; class Bacteroidia; order Flavobacteriales; family Weeksellaceae; genus JABCPE02. Next base: position 12,078 of record CAUQHD010000002.1, read on the forward strand.
ACATATTGTTTGTTTTTGTCCCAATGAATAGTTGGAATTTTTATTCCTGTTGAGAAATCTATCTGATAATCCTTGAAAGAATATCTTCCTGCTATTCTTGAAGTTTCCAATTTAGGGTCTTTCAATCTAAAGCTAACGCTTCCTATCTCGTTGTTATACTGCATGATATGTGTGTTAAATTAACTTTTACAAAGATACAAAAAAAACATCAAAATGGTCACGATTTTGGTCACGGTAAAAAATAAATCTTAATAAATTTAATTAAATTTAAAAATATTTAATTCGTTGATTTTTAATTATTTAATATTTGATTTAGTTTTAATGAAATCTATTTTTATACAAGGTTATAGTCCCTGTGGGTCTACAGAACTGCCTGAAAGGCACAAAGGATAACAAGCGATTTATTTATACAAGGCACTTTTAGTGAATGTTTAATAAGTCGTTTTTTTTTGACACCAGATTTGCCACAACTCTTTTTTTTCGGTGGCAAAATGTGACACAAAACGAAAAAACACTTCAAAAAACCTTAATTGAAGCATGTTTAGAAAAAGTTATCCTCTTATCTATCCACAGGGTGTATCCAGCAAAATCTTTACACCCATGAATATCAATTTTTATCTCAAAAACTACATCAACAAAGAGGGAAAATCTCCTATTTACATGTATATCACCTCCGCAGGAAAAAGAGAGCGTATCCCCATGGATATCTTTATAAAACCTGCTGACTGGGATAATTCAAAAAGAAGAGCAAAACCAAAATCTGAAAACAGCGAAACTATTAACCTGCTCCCTGATCAGGCTTATACAAAAATTTCTGATATTAGAGTGCATTACAGACTTTCTAAAATGCACCTGTCCATAGACAAGCTCATCGATGAATTTAAAAATCTAACACCCAACCATGACTTCATTTCTTTCATGAAACACCACACCGAAAATCTTATTCTGCGCCCAAGCTCCTATAAAAAACACCTGAGCGAAATAAAAAAACTGGAAGAATTCAAAAAATTCATCCCCTTTTCTGAAGTAACAATGGAGTGTGTCAATAATTATCGTGGCTTCCTTGTCAATAAAAAGAAAAATGCACCAACAACCATTGCATTTTCCATTAAAACCATTTTAAAATATATCCGTGCAGCCAAGAAACAGGGAATATTCCTCAACTTAGACCCCTCCGATATTAAACCAGGAAGCACGAAAGGCAACAGGGTAAATCTAACTTTAGAAGAAGTAGACAGACTAAAATCCTACTACGAAAGTGGATTTATCAAACCACACCATAGACTAACATTAGGATATTTCCTTTTCTCCTGTTACACTTCTTTGAGAATTTCTGATGTTAAAAACCTGAAAAGAGATGACCTCACAGGAGACACAATCATGTATACCAGCACCAAAACAAGAAACAATCACACCATAATTCTCAATAAAACCGCAAAAAAAAATCGTTGAAGAAAATGAGGATTTATTCGCAAAATGGACTTCCGACCAAAAAATGAACAAGGCGTTGAAAGAAATTGCCAACATTTGCAGCATCAAGAAAAAAGTCCATTTCCATGTAGCCAGACACTCATTTGCAACCAATTTTCTACGGAAAGGCGGTAAAATAGAAGACCTGCAGGTAATCATGGATCACAGCGATATCCAAACTACAATGGTATATGTCCACATTGTAAGAGCTGAAAGCGTTAAAAGCATATATTTAATAAGTTTCAGTTTCTATTTCTATAGAATAGTGTTTATCCGAAATGGAATTTTTTACCCAGGATTTTATCCAGTGCCTTTTGTTGTAGGCGAAAATTTCCGAGCGGATATCATACTTGCGTATTTTATTTTTTTCTGTGATAAATGTCCACTTGTAGCTGAAGTTAGACAACCGGTTCATACACCAATGTTTGAGATGCTCGGCGCATTCTTCTCCCTCCAGTCCTTTGGGATTTGTTGCGTGATTGTCGCCGTCTCTGTCCAGCCCAGCATAATAAACCAGCATCAGGGAACTTTCTTTGCAAGCCTTGGCGGTATTTGCTCCACGGAAAAAAGCCATCGGAAGACAAAATCCATTGATGGTGATTCCCGTAGTGTTTTCTGGAACAAACGCAGGATTGAGCTGGTAACCACTTTCATTGAAGAAAATATTTCTGTTCTCCATTCCCTCCACTTCAGGGAATTTTAAATGAAAATACTCTTTATCAGTAAATTTCCTGATGGGATTTTCCACCTCAAAGGCTCTAAAATCTTCCGGTTCTTTCATTTTATCAATCCTGATAAGGTTCATCACTGCCTTAGAACCATCAAAAGTAAGGTCGTAATTTCGCCAGTTCTTGATGATGGTCACCAAATCCCCAAACGACATATCCGGCACCGCTTTTTTAAGATTAACTCTATTAAAATTAAACACATACGGAATCACATTGCCTTCTATGGTGTGCTGTCTCATCGGGCGGATTTCTATGTAAGCCAGCCCAATCACCTTATTGGATGAATCTGTCATGTGCTGAGCCTCCAAATAGCCGTAATATTCAAAAACAAGTTCTTTTCTATCCACCGCATCCTGCTCACCAACATTCAGAATAAAATCCATGTTTTCAATTATCTCGTGAGTGTTTCCTGATCCAAAAGAATGTAAAGCTCTGCCGCCATAACTGATGGTTAAATCCGAATTCTTATGGGCATTATGCAGCTTGAAGTAAATTCTGTATTTCCCTGGCGCCTCTATCGTTACGGATTTTTTCCACTTTCCGTACATATCACCCCCAGAAGTCCGCTCGGTCAAATATACTTCCTCTTTGAACATGCTGAGCTTATGCAGTTTCTGCTCTCCTGTGGTGTAATAATTTTTTTCCGTAAAAATACACCGCTGGAGCAGATGTTCATCGCTGAGAATATCTCCTGTCAGCTGGAAACCAGCATCTCTAAATCCTGCTTTCAGAACATACAACAGGTATGGCATCGGGTGGATGATGTTTTTATTATACACATCCATGCCGTTTTCCACTCGGTTTCTGGGAAAAACTTTTTCTGTTTTGCCCTGCTCCTGCACCCTGTTATTTATCATCGAATCAAAATATTTCCACTCCTCGCTGTCCAGATTGTATTCATCTGTATAGAGTTTCGGGAAATTATAATCTACAGCCGGATAACTTTTTTCCACCACTTCATTGGCGTGCTGGTAAATGTCTGGAACTTCGAAATTATGCAAGGGCAGATCTGATAGTTTTTTGTCAAAATTTGGCAAATTTTCAAATCCAGAATCAATCTGGAATTTTAGCGATTTTGTCCCAAACTCCAGAATCTCGATTTTTCCTTTTCTCCGCTTCCCTTCGTGGATATGGATTCCATCATGAAACCGCTTAAGTTTTGAATTATCAAGCGAAGAAAACTGACCTATTTTCCTAAGGAATTCCACCGTATAAGGACACTCTATGGGCAAAGTGTAGTTGGTCCAGAAGCTGTCCTTGAACCTTGGGTTTTCTTCGGTAAAACTAAATGAGAGTCCGTCCAGCGGAATTTCTATTCCTTCATTGGTTATAAATTTGTCCTGCATTGTTTTTTTATATTTCTTTCAAAATTCTAAAAAATAGGACATTATCAAAAGGACAAAAGGTTATTTTTTATAGGAAAACCTTTTTGAAAAATAATCAGCTGTAACAAATACAAAAACACAAATAAATAAAACAGAAAAGAATACAATAAAAGTCACCCACCACTTATACATTCCAATTGACCAAAGAAAAATAGAAGCAAGTCCATCCAAAAAGACTATTGTATCAACCCAATTATTGGCTTTATTTTCTTTATTTTTTGCTGTTGTTTCATCAAAAAAATGTTCGCTTATTTTTCCATAAAGTATGGATAATATAAAAATAGATGATATGGTAAACATTATTTTTTTTAGAATACCATGTATTTCTAAATCAAAAAATAGAAATTCACTATCCATCCAAGGACTTAAAATAACATATATTACCAAAAAGAAAAAGAAAAACTGACTTAACAGCTGAAAAAGTATTTTAATATTTCTATAATCTTTATCCCTTATAACATGTGTTAAATTAAAATTAACAATATTCTCCCTAGAGAAACACATTACAGATCCTGGGATGAGTTTTTTTTTATATTCTTTACTATTTTCTTCTGGAAAATGATATTTATAACAATCTTTTACCAAAATAGACTCTACTTTGTTGGTTTCTTTTTCTAATAATATGTCGTATAGAACTCCTGAAAACATAGTGTTTTTATAACCATCATTAATTAAAACATCCACATTAGTATACAAATATTTTTTGTCTTTTATTTTTTCCATTGTTTTTCCTGTCACTATGTAGTGCCATGGATGATTAAACCTAAATACAGGAAATATAATATCTAGTTTGAAAATAACAACTAATGAATGAAGGAGAGCGCCTAAAAAAGCTGAAATTGCATATATAAGAGACGCCAAAACAAGAAAATCAAAAGCATTTGTTTTAAATTCATCAGGAATTTTTTCTGCTTTAATATTATTCAATATATTGATTATTGTTTTATATGAAATAGAATTTAAAAATCTTATTTCTAAAATATATCTAAAAAAAAGTATAACACCTACTGATAGGGAAATAGATATAATGCTGAAAAACAGCGTTAAAATAAATCTTTCAAATATATTCCCTTGTGAAAATTGCCTCGTAAAATTTCCACGAAAGTAAAATTTCCTGAAAATAATTCCAGGAAATATAAATATCATAATATAAAAAACCGTACTTAAAGCAATATTAATATTCATATCTAATCAATTCTAATATTGATTGTTTTACCAGAAGACAATTCAACCTTCTCAAAATCATGATCTTTATTTTCTTTCAGTTTTTTTATTGCTTCTTCTACTTTTTCTCTATCTTCTGGATTGTTCAATATTTCTATACCTTCATCACTTATCCAAGAAGAATCTGTTTTGAAAGCATCGCTAAAACCTTTGAATAATAAAGAAATATTCAAAAATCCTATCGCATTTATTATATGTATGATATTTGCCTTCATAAAAACATTTTATATTGCAAATATATATAAAATTTTAATTTAATGATATTTTTTTACTCGGTTTCTATCACATTAAACTCTAAATCCATCTGATACAGATGTTCGCTGGTATCATACATTTCGTTTTTCTTACCTACAGCTACAGCTTTCAGCCTTAAATTGCCAATCATGATAAAACACAGATTAGACCCCAGCAGGTCATCTATCAGCGCAATTTCCTCCCGAAGAATCCAGCCTGTATTGATAGTAAGCGATTTCTTCCTTTTGCTGCCGTATTTTAATTTGTTTTCGGCATCAAAATAATGCTCAAACTCCGAAACCATTCGGTATTTATCGTGGGCAGAGAACCACTCAAAAACCAAGTTCTCCGTTTCAAAGAAAATATGAATCGGATTTTCAACCTCTGGAAATGGAATATATTTAATCTCCCCAGCGGTAAGGATTTCGTTCTCTTTCCCTGCGAATAATTTTCGGATAAAATTATGAGAATGAACTTCGTTTTTTTTCTCAAACATAGGTTTTTCTCCTTGATAAATATTCATCAGTGGAACAAATTCTGCCTTTTCCGAAATCGTATCTGCACTGATGCGGATTATAGATTCTGGATAAGTTCTCCGCATAGGATGATTAGTAAAAAACGGGAAGCATTTCGGTTTTCTTCCTGAGACAAAAAACACATTCTTTATTAGATATTCTGAAAGCTGTTTATCATCCGCATTATGCTCGGTAATGGTAATATTTACCAATGAATTTAGCGTCCACATATTTTTTTTGCACATATTCTTCATCTTTGGTGGGAGTAATATAGGTGGTGCCTTCAAGGGTTCCGCCGGTTACTTTTATTTTTCCTTTTTCTACCGAAAGAATGGTATCCTTATATGTTCCGTTGTCTTTATAGCTTCCGCCGAACTTAAAAAATGTTGCACCTGGAGCAATACTCATCACTACCTGAGAACCATCAGCCGAATTGGTAGAAGAATAAAGCATCGCCCTGCCTCCAGCCGAAAAATTTCCGGAGTAAGTCAGCTTGGTTTCCTGCAATTTCAGTTCCCCTACAAACTGATGTCCAGAGAGCTGATTTCCGGCTCGTAAAACATCAGTAATTGTAGGTGTAGCCTTTGCAGAGATATCCTCCCACGCTCCGTTCTTACGGGCGTATTGCTTATTGTCACTCGGCGCATCGGAAATTCCCTTCACTTCATCTGCATAGGCAAAGGTCTTTGTAAAACACTCTCTTACATTGCTCTCTGTGATTTGTCCGGTGGTGTTATCAGGCAGCAGCTTATGTATTTCTTCTAATTTTTTATTCATAAGTTTATATTTTAAATCCTTTAGAAAATCCTTTGGAAAATCCGCCCGCCGTGGTCATTTCCTCGGCTCTGCCATTGTAGAGATACAATTCTGTATTTGCAGAAAAAACAAGGCTTACCACATTATCATCTTCCACTTTTCTTCCGGTATTGCTCTCGTAACTTGTGAGGTAGGCAGCGTTTCTCTTTGTCCCGAAAAGCCAAACCCTGCCGTTGGTATCCGGAACTAAAAAAACTAAGCCTTCATTTCTCAGCTTTGAAGCAAAACCAAGATTTCGCGCATTGAACTCCCGCAGGGAAAAACTAAACTCCGCTGTTATTTTCTGCTTTCTTGTGCCGTTTTTCACCTTTTCTCCCAGCGAGTTCTGCTCTACAAAAACATCAATAAAGCTCAGTTTCTTTCCGGAAACCAGCTTTATTTTATTGCTTTCTATTGTCCTGCTTTGTTCGTAAGCATCAGCCTGGGGAAGTTCCATGATTTCAAAAAAGTCTGCAGGGGCATACCAAATTCTGGTTGCTGTACCCCCGAGACTTTCATGGCTACAATCCAACAGATCCTCTATGTGTATAGAATTCATCACAAAACAAAAATAGCCCCTGCAAAGGGGCTGATAAAAGACAATTTATTTATAAAAACAATCCTGATTTCTTGGAAACAATCTTTGTTTAAAATCCAAATCCGCCTTGGCACATGCAAATTGTTCTCCGTGCTTGGACCTTTCACACTCACCGCATCTAGGTCGCCGAAAATCTGCATTGCCCAGTTGTGCTCTCGGTAGTTACATAAGTAGTTGCCATTTTTTTATTTTTAATTGTTATACTTTGTTTTAATTTTATGTTACATAATATATAATAAAGTATATATATAAGTCAATACTTTTATAAAATATTTTTTTGTTTTTTATATAAGCTACTGATTTTCAGAAATAAAAATTATATGCTTTTATATTTGCTTAATTATATATATATGTATATATTTGCGACATGAATACAAAAGAAAAAAAAACAACAAGGGTTCAAAACAAAACCTCTCAATTTATGTTCAAAACATCGCCTGAACTAATTGAGATTTTAAATGATTTATCCATACAAAAAGGGATGAGTAAGGGCGGCCTAATAGAATACCTATTACGAAGAGAATTTGATTTTTTAACAAATCCTACTTTTGCTAACAAAAATACCTACCAAGCTACGCCAAAACTGAAAAACACAGACAGTGGGGGAGATATAGAAACTGGGCGTATTTTATCAAAAAACACTCGTAAAGATTGGGAAAGTGCTTTTAAGGAAATGCATGAAAATGGGGATGACAAATTACTGATAGATGATGTTTTTAACGATGAAAATTTTGATGAATGGAAGTAAAACAATATAAAGTAGTTCTTGTTAATCTTGACCCTACATTAGGAAGCGAAGTAAAGAAAACTCGTCCTTGTCTGGTAATTTCTCCCGATGAAATGAATAAGCATTTAAATACTATCATTATAGCACCTATTACCAGCAGTTCCAAGCCTTACCCTACACGGATAGAAATAAAAGGAGAAAACACCAAAGGCTGGGTAATGATAGACCAAATCCGAACAATTGACAAACAGAGGATAACAAAGGTTTTTAATAGTATTTCGGAAAACGAAATCATGGAAATTAAAAATGTTATCAAAAACACTTTCGTTGATTAAACAGGCGAATGGTTAGGAATTAGAAAAAAATAACACTATAAATACAAAAACAATGGAGAAAATTTTAAAAGCTACACATCAAGGAAACTTAAACATAAACAGTCTTGATATAACAGCGTATAATCTTCCTAACGGTGAGAGAGTTTTAAGTAGGATAGGATTTTTAAAGGCGTTGGGTAGAACAGGTAAAGCAAAAGGAGGCAGGAATTATGATGAGGAATTCCAAACTCCTGTTTTTCTTACAGCATCAAATATAAAACCCCTTGTTGATGAGGATTTATTAGAGAATTCAAAACCAATTATCTTTATTGATTTAAATGGAAATCAAAGTATAGGTTATAAAGCAGAAATATTACCACAGGTTGCATTTTTATTTAGTGACGCCTTAAGTAAAGGAATTCTTAAACAAAATCAAAAACACATTGGAGAGCAGAGCAGGATATTAGTTAAAGCTTTTTTAAAGACCAGTATCATTGCTTTAGTAGATGAAGCTACAGGATACCAATACGATAGAGAAAGGGATGCCTTACAGGTGGTTTTAAAAGCTTACATCAATGAGGAGTTGTTAAAATGGCAAAAAATGTTTCCCGATACTTTTTATTATCAAATTTTTAGACTTAACAAATGGGATTACACGGTAAGGGGAATAAATAAAAGACCTGGTATAATAGGTAAATGGACAAATAAACTTATATACGAGCAATTGCCAAAAGGTGTATTAGAGGAATTAAAAGTAAAAACACCTAAAAGTCCAGAAGGAAACTATACAGCAAGGTTTTTTCAAAGTCTCACTCCTGATATAGGACATCCTGAATTAACATCGCAAATATATAAGGTAATCGGTATTATGCAAATTTCTGATAATTGGAATGATTTTATTTCTAATTTTAACAGAATGATAAGCAGAGAAAGCGGACAAATGGAAATAGATTTTGATGATATATAAATTATGAAAATAGCGAAGTTTATACCTCGCTATTTTTGTTCTTCGGAAACTTTATTTTTCAAGGTTAAATATTTCTTGTGCCAATGTTCCACCCTTTTATTTAGTCTTTGGACTTCTTTGTAAAGATATTCCATGCTTTTGAGTTTATCTTTAAGCTCCTTTACTCTTTTATTATAAAGCTCCTTTTCAAATTTTGAATAATTGAACTCATCATCTGAACAATCGCAATCCCTAATGTCATCGCTGTGCATTGTTCCATAACAGCAGGATATAAGTATCTTTTGTCTGCTTACTTCGTCATATACATAATAGCATTTCATATTTTCAAATCATAATCAAAAAACACTTTTTTTGAAACCTCTATAATGTAGGTTTTCCCAACTTCGTATTTTTCCAAATCCTTTGGTTTGCAATAAGTCGTTTGACCGTTATCCCAAACCAAACAAGGAACGAGTTTATTTCCTTTTGTCGTGCAGCCTTTTTGTTTTAATTCCACCTTAATATATACCGTTGCCCACCTTGAAAAAACAAACAAAATGAGGTGAATCAGTAGGATAATTATATTAAATACCATTATCATTGTCTATTCTTTTTCAGTTCCCTATTAAGATACCATACAGCCTTTTCCAAGTCTTCCCTGAATTTTTTAGGGTCTTTCTTTCCTGCCATTTATATACTATTATGCAAATTTTTCACTAACTTTTTTCATTTTTTTACCCCCCTGCTGGGGGCTGTATTATACTTCTTTTACCACTGCGAAACTTCTCCAGATGTCCTGCTCCATACTAATCAGAGCCGAATGAAAATCCACTCCTTTTCCGAAAAACGCCCGCTTTTTATCGAGCATAAATTGGATTTTCATTTCCTCACCCTGTTTGACAAAATTTATTCTAAGATGTTTAGGTTTCGCTTCTGTACAGAATGCCATAAACTCTTCAAAAGAATAATACTGGAAATACTTCTTACACAATGAGAATAAATTTTCATTACTAAGCAAAGATTTTGTTCTACTTACCCGCTCTACTGGTGCAACTGCTGTTGCTTCTAATTGACTTAACATAACTTGTAAAAATTAAAAATCCGTGAGTGGGTGCTGTTAAGTCAATGGCTACGCCTATGATTGTTATACATTACTGCATAACTACACCTTCACGGAAGATTATAATTTATTTGCAAACTTTATACAAGTATTGCCATTGACTTAACACTGCAAAGATAGATAAATTTTTATTTCCTGCAAATATTTTTTATAAAAAAATAAAAAGCCCTGCAAATGCAGGGCGGATGTTAAAAAAAGCAAATTTCTATGAAATTTGTATTTTATGCTTGAAAATTATCAGCTGCTTTTCTCAATCTTTCAGCAAGGTCGTATAACGCTCCCTTAAACTGCTCACTTTCCTCTGGAGTAAATCCTCCCTTTCCTCCGTTCCCATCTATTTCAGAAAGTTTATTATATATCCATGATGCCGATTTCCCGAAATAATTCTTGGAAATCTTGCCCCAAGATACATCTACAATAATATCTTCTAACTGCTTTTTATAAGCCACTTTTTTACTAATTCCTATTTCCATATCTTAATATTTTTAGATTAAAAACCGCCCGCTTTGGGCGGTTTATTTTTTACTTTTCTTTTTCTTCCTCTTCTCCATCCATCAACTTTTCGAAAAGCTCCCTTGCATAAAACTCTAATTCTATTGAGGGATTGTGTTTTGATTTCAAGAAGTTTCTAATTGCTTCGATTAACTCCTTTTCTTTTTCTGTTAATTTCATATCTTTCGCTATTTTTAACACCACAAAGATACTGTAAATTTTCACAATGTCCAAATTTTTCACTAACTTTTTTTACTTTTTATTAAAACCATTCAAAAATTTTTCGCATTCCATTAGTTCGTTTTCTTGGGTTTCCGTAGAAATATGCACCTCCATTTTGATGAAGACAGGTTCTTCTTTATTCAGCCTTACTATATCCGAAAATTTTATTCTGTCTTTTCCTTGGTTATCCTTTAAAATCATACTAGATTACTTTTAAAAACACTTTTAGTTTCATTCTTCTCTATTGCTTTTATCTAAATATTTTAATACAAAAAATATAACAGAGCCCAATGATATAAGCAAAAATGGAATAGAAGACATTACATATTGATTGACATCTATCGTAAAATTTAATAAATATAAATTCTTTGCCCATAAAAATAAGACTAATATAAATGAAATTATCTTCATAAAAATTTTTTGGCTAAAGTTCACAAAATAAATAAGCAGAATAAACACAGAAAAAATTTCAATTATCAACACATTAAAATCTAGTGGATAATCATAAAAATTAATACTAAAACCATTTTCAAGATTGTATAGAATAACCCTGATAATAAATTCAAAAATACTATGAGAAGGAGAATTATTATAACTTATCCCAATCATCAAAAAAGAAACAATAACAACGCTTGAATGCAAAATATTTTCAACCATTTTTTCTTAATTATAATCTAAAAAAACATCTATAAAACACTGACTATCACCTCTATTTAAAATCTTTATATATTTCATTTTCTATCTTTCCATTTTTTAAAATATAGAAATAGTCGTATGTTTCATCAACATCTTCATCAATTTCATCAACATCTTTTTCTATACTTTTAGGATAAGACTTGTATTCTTTATTGTATTTGATTTTTATTATATCCTTTATTTGGTCTATTTTTTTAGGAAAAGCGTAGAAAAAAATTTTAAACCCATCCATTTCCGTTTCTCCTATACAATGCTCATCAAAATCATCCAATTTTTCAAAAGAATACAGCTCTACTTTTATGCGATTCTTTTCCTGAACAAAAGCCACAGACAGAGTATCATTTTTACTTACGCCTATTTTAGCTCCTTCCCGCTCATAAAACGCTCTAATAATAGATTTAAATTCTTCCTTTTTTATCTCTATATTATTAGGATTTTTTTCACAACTCATCAGTAATAGAACAAATACTATAATTATTTTTTTCATATTATTTCTTTTTAATTTTTGGTTTTTATTATAATTTAAGAACTTACCGCTTGCCTTGTTCTTTCTGGTATTTATAGATAACATAAATCATATATATGAATATTGATGAAAATAACAATACAACGGCTATGTTTTTAATATCATGCAACATGATTAGTATGTACAAAATCTCTGCCTATAATAATAATGTCATTCCTAATAATACGATCTTCAATATTATTTTATCCAATGCAATAAAAATTACAGACACAAAATTAAATAAGACCACCCCAAAATATTTTTGTGTTTCTGTATCTTTTAAATCAATATTATGTCCTGATGCTCCATATATGACTATTAGAAAAGCATTTAATAATAGTATTAGCAATATTAGTTTTGTTTTCATTTTTTATAATTTAATCGAATTTATGTAGTAAATAAATTGGTACTAATAAAACAACCTTTCCGCTCCTAAAAAACACAAATTTATATTTATCTTTGCAGGAAACAAAGAACATGACAAAATTAAGTGTAAATATCAATAAAATAGCGACCCTCCGAAATTCCAGAGGAGGGCTGCTTCCCAGCGTAACGGAAGCCGCAGTGAAAATTCAGGAGTTTGGTGCAGATGGCATCACCATCCACCCAAGACCAGACCAGCGCCACATCACAAGACAAGATGTCTATGACCTAAAACCGCTGGTGCACACGGAATTTAATATCGAAGGCAATCCACACCGACCATTCATAGATATGGTTTTGGAAATCAAACCTACGCAGGTGACTTTGGTTCCTGATGCGGATAATGCCATCACTTCCAATGCTGGCTGGGATACCAAAACTCATCTGTATTTCCTGACAGACATTATATCGGAGTTTAAACGAGCTGGGATTAGGACTTCTATTTTCCTTGACCCTAAACCAGAGCTTTGTGATTATGCCGCTAAAACGGGAGCTGATCGCATAGAACTATACACAGAGGCCTATGCTTCAGGATATAAAGCCAATAAAGAGGCTGCTATCAAGCCTTATTTAGAAACGGCTGTTCGCGCAAGTGAGCTGGGACTGGGCATCAATGCTGGGCATGATTTAAGCCTTGAAAATCTACGATATTTTGCAGAAACTATCCCAAATCTTTTGGAGGTGTCCATAGGGCATGCACTCATCAGCGAGGCTCTCTACATGGGCATGGAAAACACGGTTCAGGCTTACCAAAAAAGATTAGAAATCGACAAATAATTTTTTCTTACATGAGAAAGAAAAGAGAATTTCACTCTTCAGAATTGGTAAAAAGTTTAGCCAAAATCTATGGTTTTGATGAGATTTTGGTTTCATTTAAAATAAAAGACTTTCTCCGAGAATACTTGGACGAAAGTCTTTTTAACGAAATAGAACAAGTTCGGCTAAACAAAGGCGTTCTTACTCTAAAAATAAAATCTCCTTTACTAAAAAACGATTTTCAGATGCGAAAATCGTTCTATGTCAATAAAATTTCTTCTGAACTGGGAATAGAAATCACCCAAATCATCATTCTATAACTACTCTTGTAGGCGGATATGGTTCATCTGCTTCATTATCCAGCTGTGCTTTCTTTTCAGCGCTGGCGTCGGATTTTTTGGGTCGTATTTTTTTGGATTTGGGAGAACCGCCGCTATCCACGCTGCCTCGCTTTTGGTAAGATTTTTAGCCGATTTCTTAAAATAATACCGCGAAGCCGCCTCCACACCGAAAACCCCCTGCCCCATTTCTATCGAGTTGAGATATCTCTCCATGATGATTTTCTTATTCCAAACCTTTTCAATCACAAAAGTAAAAACCACTTCCAAGCCCTTTCTCAGCCAGCTTCTATTATTCCAAAGAAAAATATTTTTGGCCGTCTGCTGGGAAATCGTGCTTCCGCCTTGTATTCGTTTTCCTTTTTCATTATTCTCCATGGCTCTCTCAATAGCTTTAAAATCAAAACCATCATGTTTATAATAGTTTTGGTCTTCTGATGCTATGACCGCTATTTTCACATAATCCCCCATTTCATCATAGGAAACATACTCGCGGTCTAATTTCTGATATTGAAACAAACCGCCGAGCTGCGTCCATGTGATAATGGGATTAAAAAACCTGCCCCAAACCACGGCTAAAAGGTAAAATATTAAAATAAAATAAATTATTTTCTTCAAATATTTCAGCATCAAAAACCTATTTTTTTATTTTCTTTTGTAGTGTCTTTTAGGGATTTTTCATCCATATTCGTAAGTTCCGCCAGAGAACGCGGTTCATCTACTGTAATGTCCTTGCCTATTGATTTCAGGTAAGCATTACATTTTTCTACAGTCAGTTCTCGGAATTTATACTCCGCTATCAGCCTTCCTTTTCTCAGCAGGGCAGAATCAATTTTGGATATATCCGAATTAAATGTACAAATCAACTGACATTCAAGTACATCCGACAGCATTCCGTCTGCTATGTTCAAAATCGAAGAAACCACATCTGTATTGCTGTTGAGCGTGGTTCTCTCCGCGATGTAGTTTTCACAATCTTCCAGCACCAAAACCGAATTCTGATTATCCACCAAAACCCCAATAAAACTAGGGTCTGTGAGTGAAGAAATCATGGTAGTCGGTATGAAGATGAATTTTTTATTCGGAATCTGGCTCGTCAGCCATTTAATGTAGTTGGTCTTTCCAGAACCTGCAATTCCGTGAAGCAGCACGATTCCTTTGTTTTCATTGGTTATCGTGTGTTTCACTCTGGTATGCACCTCCATAAAATCATCATTGTACATCAGATCCAAGTCTATTCTGTGAGGTTTTATCGTATGAGTTTTTAGGTCAAAACCTGAATTATCTTTCAGCAAAATAGATACTTTGGCTTCTTTAGAAATATATTTTTCAAAATATTCACTGAAAAGTTTTATTAGATTTGCTTTAGTATTAGGAGCATCATTTTTATAATAAACATACTCCACACGATAGAGCCCTTCCTCAAAAACTTCTGTATCATAGTCATCAGACAAGTCTCTGGTTAATAGTATAAAAACCTCTAACTCAGGATGAAAGTAGCACTCCTCGCTCTCGTAAAGCTCATTAGTTTTTGATGAATATTCCATCGTTTGGAAATCCTCACATTTCTGGAACTGAGAGAGTTTTTCTTTGTGTATAACCAGCTCATCATTACCGATATACAGATTTGCCATAGTATTATTTAACAAAGCTCTATAAGGCGACGAAGAGTGAGAAACATCCATCTTGTCATAAAGCTTTACTGCCGATGCTTCACCATCATACCCCATTAAATAAAATGGTTTGTAAAATTCTGATTCTTTTATTCTCATTTCCTGTTAAAATTGTGCTTAAAAATCAAATCGCTCCACTTTCAGTTCTGCTAATTCTTTCAATGCAGGAACAAACTCCACATAGTGAGGCGCTTTCCCATGAGCCGCCAGAGATTCCTCATTCTCCCATGTTTCACAGATAAAGAGGCTCTCTGGATTAGTCCCGCTGGCAAAGATATCATAAGCAATACAGCCGGCATCGCGCACAGAGCCTTCTACCAGTTTTTTTGTAATCTCTAATACCTTTTCGCGATTTTCCGCACTTGTTTTTATAAAGACATTTAATCTAATCATTTCTTTTAATTTAAATCATTCGGGCAAATATAATTAAAATATAAAGCCGTTAAAAATTTTTATTTCCTGCCAAATTGCAATATTTTTGCAGTCTTAAATTTAATTCACAAAAAATGGAGATTACAATACAGCCTACCACAAACCCTAAAGTTATAAAATTCGTAGCAGAAAGCCCCCTTATAGACGGCTCTTTGGAACTGGGCAAAAATTCAGATGTTTCCCATATTCCACTGGCACAAGAGCTGTTTCAGTTTCCCTTTATCACGAGGCTTTTCATTACGGCTAATTTCATAGCAGTAGCCAAAGAAGACTTCGTGGAATGGAGCATGGTAGAGGAATCCCTAAAAGAAATTATCTCGCAAAACATCGCACAGCATCCCACCATTATCCTGCCTAAAAAGGAGGAAAACACGCTCTTCTATACAGAAAGAACGCCTAATCCTCAAGTGGTGAAATTTGTCTCCGAGAAACAAATTATAAAAGGATTTTTGGAGGTAAAATCCCCCGAAGACAGCAGAAACATTCCGCTTACCAAGCTGTTATTCAAAGACTTTGCGGAAATTAGTGAAATTTTCATCAATGACAATTATATTTCCATTACAAAAACAAAAAAAGCCGACTGGAACAGCATAATGCCCAGCATCCAAAAAAGCCTTGAAGAGTATTTCCAAAACCAGCAGAAAGCAGAAAAAATCAGTGGAATAGTAGAAAAATATCAGGCTCAATCCTTCAACAACCGAGGCTTCACCGAAATGGAAGAAAAGATAAATGCCATCCTCCAAGAATATGTAGCCCCTGCGGTAGAAAACGACGGCGGAAAAATATCTCTGATAGAATATGATGAAGAAACCAAAACCGCAAAAATGCTTCTACAAGGGGCATGCAGCGGCTGTCCTTCTTCTGCCGTAACCCTGAAAAACGGCATAGAAAAGGTGCTGAAAAACTTCCTCCCAGATGTTGTAGAAAGCGTAGAAGCCATAAACGGCTAAATTTACCCAAAAATCATAAATCATGAACCTGCATTATATCATAAAAGAACCCAAAAACATCACCCCAGAAACTCCTCTATTAGTGCTGCTTCACGGCTATGGAAGCAATGAGGAAGACCTCTTCAGCTTCGTGCCAGACCTGCCGGAAGAATGGCTTGTGGCAAGTTTCCGTGCTCCGCTTAGCACGCCCTACGGCGGTTTCTGCTGGTATGAAATAGATTTTTCCAACAGCGGTAAATTCACCTCCGACCTATCCCAAGCACAAAATTCCATAAAACTAATCCTAAATGAAATCACCGCAATTCGCCAAAAATACAGCCTTGCCAATGGCAGAACACACCTCTGTGGTTTCAGTCAGGGCGGTATTCTCAGCTATGCTCTTGCCTTGGGCTATCCTCAGTTGTTCAAAAAAACCGCATGCCTGAGTGCCTATCCAGAGGAAGGACTGCTGCAAAATATCTCCACAGACAAAAACCAGCTCCACCAGATGCTTTTCTTCGTTTCTCATGGGACAGAAGATGCGGTAGTTCCCATAGAATGGGGCAGGAAAGGGCGCGAACTCCTTTATGATTTAGGCCTGTT
>CAUQHD010000003.1:0-26097 GCA_963517805.1 uncultured Flavobacteriaceae bacterium
GATATGATGTGGGGAGTGATGATATCTTCGAGGAAGAAATCAGAAGACAAGTGCAGCTGGCGGTGGATGAGGCGACTTCTATCGTTTTCATGGTCAATGTAGAAGAAGGCCTTACCGATACCGACCAAGAAATTTATCAGCTCCTTAGAAAAGCAAACAAACCACTGTATGTGGTTGTAAATAAAGTAGATTCATCAAAGGAGCTTCTTCCTGCTACGGAATTTTATCAACTTGGAATAGAAAAATATTATACACTTTCTTCTGCTACGGGAAGCGGAACGGGAGAGCTGCTGGATGATATCGTTAAAGATTTTCCTACCACGGAATATGTAGATGTGTTTGAAGGGCTTCCGAGAATAACCATCGCTGGGCGACCTAATGTAGGTAAATCTACACTGACCAACGCTCTACTGGGCGATGAAAGAAACATCGTAACGGATATCGCAGGAACTACGCGAGACAGCATAGAGACGGTTTATAATAAATTCGGGCATGAGTTTATTTTGGTGGATACAGCAGGAATGCGTAAAAAATCCAAAGTAAGTGAGGATTTGGAGTTTTATTCTGTGATGCGTTCCATCAGAGCGATAGAAAATTCTGATGTGGTTATTCTGATGATAGATGCTACCAAAGGCTGGGAAAGCCAAGATATGAACATCTTTGGGATAGCACAAAAAAACAGAAAAGGAATCGTAATTTTGGTGAATAAATGGGATTTGGTGGAAAAAGAAACCAATACCATGAAACAGTTTGAAAACCAAATTCGTGAGAAAATAGCTTTGTTCAGTGATGTGCCTATTTTGTTCATCTCGGCATTGACAAAACAAAGAATCCTAAAAGCTGTGGAAACGGCTGTGAAAGTCTATGAAAATCGTAAAAAACGAATCAAGACAAGTAAGCTGAATGAAATCATGCTTCCTATCATAGAAAACACGCCGCCGCCAGCTCTGAAAGGGAAATACATTAAAATAAAATACTGCACACAGCTGCCTACGGTGACGCCGCAGTTTGCGTTTTTCTGTAACTTGCCGCAGTATGTGAAAGAACCTTATAAAAGGTTTATAGAAAACCAATTGCGTAAGAATTTTGATTTTACTGGAGTGCCTATTGAGGTTTATTTCAGACAAAAATAGTTTTCGTCCTCTTCCTTTCGTTATAAGGAGGGGGATATTTTTAATAACATAGAAAAAATTAAACAATTATGATGCATATACTTTCTAACGAGGTTTCGCTGGTTAATTCTTGGATAAATGAACTGAGAAATGTAGAAGTTCAGACCGATAGAATGAAATTCCGTAGAAATATGGAAAGAATAGGCGAAATCGCAGCCTTTGAAATTAGTAAAAAATTGGATTACAAAGAGATGGAAATCACCACGCCTTTGGATAAAATCAAAGTGAAAGAAATCGCTGTTCAGCCTGTGATTACTACGATTTTGAGAGCTGGAGTTCCGCTGTTTCAGGGAGTTTTGAACTATTTTGACAAGGCGGACTGCGGTTTTGTGGCGGCGTATAGAAAACACGATATGAACGATTATTTTTCCATCAAACAAGATTACCTTACTTGCCCTAATATAGAGGGAAGACCGCTCATCGTGGCAGATCCTATGCTGGCAACAGGTGCCAGTCTGATAGAAGCCCTGAAAGACCTGCTTACCCACGGAAAGCCTTCGCAGATACACATTGTGGCGGCTATTGCCAGCAGACAGGGAGCAGAGGCCATCAGAACGGCTTACCCAGAAGCGCAGATTTGGATAGGAGCGATAGATGAGGAGCTGACTTCCAAAGGCTACATCACGCCAGGGCTGGGCGATGCAGGAGACCTTAGTTTTGGAGAGAAATTACAGAATTAGGAGTGGTATTGTTAAAAGATGTTTAATTCGGATTTTCTGAGTTTTATGAAGTTTTGATTTAATCTAAATCTCGTTCTTTTAATAATCTTTTGTGGATGATTTGAGCCATTGCAACGCTCATTTCATATAGTAACAATAGCGGAATAGCCGCGATAAACATACTGACCACATCGGCAGGCGTGATGATGGCAGCGATAATCATAATGATGACAATGGCGTGTCTTCGGTAAGTTTTCATCAGCTGAGGAGTAAGAATTCCTAATGAAGTCAAAACATAAACAATCATCGGAAACAGGAAGATAATCGCCATTCCAAAAACTACTTGCAGGAATATGGAAAGATAGTCAGACAGGTCATAGCTCAGCCTGATTTCATCTGAAATTCTGAAGAAATATCCAAAATTAATAGCAAATGGTAAAATGATGAAATACCCGCACAGCGCCCCAAAGAAAAACAAAATCCAAGTTCCATGGATGATGATAAGCGAATATTTTCTCTCGTTTGGCAGCAGAGCAGGGCTGATAAATCTCCACAGCTCCCAAATAATATAAGGAAACGCCAAAAGAATTCCTCCAAAAATAGAAATAGACATCATTACATTAAACTGCTCGTACAGTTTTCGCACTTGTATAGGAAATGTCTCAGGAAGCGAAATGCTTTCTTCGCCCAAATATTCTTGGGTAAAATAATTGATGTATCTAAAAGTAGGAAAATCAGGTTTGGTAGGGTAGAAGAGTATATTATCCACTACCCAATTGGTATTGATTCCGATGAAAACCGCAGCGATGATTATGGCTATTACAGACCTTATAAGGTGTCCGCGCAGTTCTCCCAGATGATCTAGGAAAGACATTTCTTTTTGGTCACTCATTCTGTTTTTAGTTTATGCCCTCATCCAAAAGGCGGTGTAGGTCTATAATTCCGAAGTATTTCCCGTGGTCTGTCACGACCAGCTGTCCTATGTTGTTCTGTTTCAGTATCTGCATGGCTTCCTTTGCGAGGGCGCTTTTTTCTATGGTTTTAGGGTTTTTGCTCATGATGTCTCTTGCGAAAATCCCTGAAATAGAGTCTCTTTCGGAGAGCATTCTTCGCAGGTCGCCATCGGTGATTACGCCTTTTATTTCTTCGTTTTCGGTGATTACGGTGATGCCGTGTTTAGAGCTGCTGATGGAGATAATGACTTCTTTTATGGTCGCATTGATGTCTACTTTTGGTTTGTTTTGAGAGAGAAACTGCTCTACTTTTGCGGTTTGTTTGCCCAAAGCTCCGCCAGGGTGGAATTTAGCGAAATCTTCTTTTTTGAATTGGTTGAGTTCCATCAGACACACTGCCAAAGCATCGCCCAGAGCCAGCTGTACCGTAGTGGAAGTGGTAGGAGCCAGCTGATTAGGGCAGGCTTCTTTGGAAACATGTGTGTTCAAGGTGATTTCCGAAAACTCGGCAAGTTTGCTATTCATGTTTCCTGTCATCCCAATGAGCGCCGAAGAATATTTCTTTAAAAACGGCAGAAGGTTTACGATTTCAGGCGAATTTCCTGAATTGGAGATGCACAGCACCACATCATCTTTCTGAATAACTCCTAAATCTCCATGAATAGCCTCGGCGGCGTGTAGGAATTGTGACGGCGTCCCTGTGGAATTCAGTGTTGCCACTATCTTATTCCCGATGTGGGCGCTCTTCCCGATGCCTACTACAATCAGCTTTCCTTTGGCTTTATGAATGGTATTTACGGCCTTGTTAAAGTTCTCATCGATACGATTTTTCAAGGCTTCCAGCTCTTCTATTTCCGCAGAGATGGTATTTTTTGCTATTTGGATTAAATCTATTGAGTTCAATTTGGTAAAATTTTATTACTTTTACATTTCCGTTCAAAAATAATAATTTTTTTCTAAAAATAATCATGGGAATAAAACATATGATACAATAACTATGAGATATTTAATTGTTTTCTTATCATTCGTGTTTTTCCATTTAAATGCACAGCCCTTGCCTACAATAATTATTGTTGATAGTATCTCTGTTTCAAAGAAACCTCTTTCTGTGAAAAAGATAAAGACAAATAATGTAGAAACTATTTATTTTTTGTCTTCATCTATGAAAAAAACGATACCTATGGCAATAACAAATAAGAGCAGAAATGTTTTTATTTATAAAAAAGATACTATGGATATTTACATAAATTTAGAAGAAAGAAAACAAATTTTTATTCAAAATCTACATTTTCAGAAAGGAAAATTTTCAATAAACTTTAAAAATTGTAGATTTGATAGTGATTATCATATAAAAAGTTTCCCAAGTGATTGTTTAATTTATAGAAAAGATGAAGAATAAAAACTTTATTAGCAAATATTTACCCAATGAAATAATAGGTGTAGTAAGCATGAAATTGTTATCAATTATTTTCTTATGCAGTTATAGTTATGTAAATGCTCAGCCTCTTTGGGAAGGTTTAAGTGTGGATAAATTCTATAGGGAAAATAAAGAAATCTATCTACAAAAAATTGAAAATGGTATAAAATACTTTTCTGATAAAAAGGAAAGAGAAAATCATGGACTATCACAAGGGATGAATATCTTAGTTTATAAAAAAGATACCATGAAAATTTACATAGAACCCATACCACACCATCCTATTATGGGAGTTAAACGAGTTTATTTCAAAAGAGGAGAATATACAATAGATTTAAAAAAGTGTGTTTCAGATAATATTGAAAAATTTCCTCATGACTGCTTGATTTATAGAAAAGAAGAGGAAGGAAAAGAGTAGATTTAAGGCATAAAGATAACTTTTTAGTGGTCAAGAACTAAGAATAAAAATTGTTTAACATTTTTTGCAAATCAAATTTATTTCTTACCTTTGATAAAAGACACCTCACAAAATTGATTTTTGAATAAAAACTAAAAACAAATAGTAAGTATGAAAAATGGGAAAATATCAGATTCTCTAAAAAAATATTTTGGTTTTTCTAATTTTAAAGGACATCAGGAGGAAATTATTTCTACGCTCTTAGAGGGTAGAGATGTTTTCGTTTTGATGCCGACAGGTGGTGGTAAGTCTCTTTGCTACCAGCTTCCCGCTCTGATGAGCGAGGGAACGGCAATCGTGGTTTCTCCGCTTATAGCCTTGATGAAAAATCAGGTAGATGCCGTGAATGGGCTGTTTTCCGAAGAAGGAGTGGCTCATGTACTGAATTCTTCTCTCAATAAAACCCAGACCAAAACCGTAATGGATGATATAAAATCTGGGAAAACCAAACTGCTCTATGTAGCGCCTGAAAGTTTGATAAAAGAAGAATATTTAGACTTTTTAAAGGAAGTGAAAATTTCCTTTGTGGCTATAGATGAGGCGCATTGTATCTCTGAATGGGGACATGATTTCCGCCCTGAATATCGTAATCTAAAAACTATTATAGACCAAATAGCAAATGTCCCTGTGATTGCTCTGACGGCTACTGCAACGCCCAAGGTTCAGGATGATATTCAAAAAACTTTGGGAATGACTGATGCTGTGGTCTTTAAGGAAAGTTTTAACAGACCAAATCTATTCTACGAGGTTCGCCCAAAAGTGAATGTAGATAAGGAAATAGTGAAGTTCATTAACCAAAATAAAGGTAAAGCAGGGATAGTGTATTGTCTCAGTAGGAAGAAAGTGGAGGAATTTGCCCAGCTTTTGCAGGTAAATGGAATCAATGCCCTGCCGTATCACGCAGGATTGGATGCAAAATCCCGAGTGGCAAATCAGGACAAGTTCCTGATGGAAGAAGTGGATGTGATTGTTGCTACCATAGCCTTTGGGATGGGAATAGACAAGCCAGATGTTCGTTTTGTGATTCATTATGATATTCCGAAATCTTTGGAAAGCTACTATCAGGAAACGGGAAGAGCAGGAAGAGATGGCGGCGAGGGCTATTGTTTGGCTTTTTACGACCCGAAAGATATAGACAAATTAGAGAAGTTTCTGGCTCAAAAACCTGTTTCGGAGAGAGAAATTGGTCTTCAGCTTTTGAACGAAGTGGTGGGCTATGCAGAAACTTCTATGAATAGAAGACAGTATTTATTGTATTATTTTGGAGAGCAGTTTGACCCTATAAATGGCGCTGGAGCCAAAATGTGCGATAATTCTGTAAATCCTCCGACTCTGAAAGATGTTTCTAAAGAACTGAAAGTAGTTTTGAAACTGATAAAAGAACTGGAAGAGAAATTTAAGATAAATGATTTGATTTCAGTGCTTTTAGGGCGAGAAACTCCAGTTACGAAATCTTATAAATTAGAAAATTCATCTTTCTTTGGTAAAGGAAAAGAGCAGACGGATAATTTCTGGAAATCCATCATAAGACAGGCTTTGGTGCAGAACTACATCAATAAGGATATAGAGACTTATGGTGTTTTAAAATTGTCTCAAAAAGGACTTGATTTCTTGGCTGGAAAAGAGAAAAATCCGTTCATGATAGCCGAAGACAGAAAGTATGACCTTAGCCAAGTTGCTTCGGAGCAGGTTCAGGTGCAGAGTGGTGGAGGTTTGGATGAAAATCTGTATAACCAGCTGAAAGAACTAAGAAAATCTGTTGCCAAAAAGCACGGAATTCCGCCTTATACGGTGTTTATGGACCCTAGTTTGGAGGATATGACAGTGCAGTATCCTATCACGATAGAAGAAATTACAAAAATCTATGGAGTAGGCGAAGGCAAAGCTAAGAAATACGGAAAGGAATTTGCAGAGTTTATTGCTAAGTATGTGGAAGAGAACAATATAGAGCGTATGCAGGATATGGTTCTGAAACAGCTTGTCAATAAGTCCAACCACAAAGTTTTCATTATCCAAAATACCGATAAAAAGATGGATTTGGAGGATATCGCTCAAGCTAAAAACTTGACGATGGATGAGCTTCTTTCAGAAATGGAAAGTATTGTCTATCAGGGAACTAAGCTTAATATAGATTATTACATAGAGGAAAATATAGATGAAGATCTGGTGGAGGAGTTTATGGATTTCATGAAAGAGTCTGAAAGCGACAGTATGAAGGTGCTTTGTGCCGAGTTTTCGGATGATTTGACAGATGAAGAAATCCGAATGCTTAGAATAAAATTCATCAGTGATGTGGCAAATTAAATTAGAAATTTTTAAAAATTTATAAATGGATTCAAAAATATTAGAAGAAAAAATGGAGTTGTTAAGGTGGGTTATCAACCTTAATGATGAGCAGGTGATAAAGAATCTTATCAATTTCAAGAATGAGATTTTCGGAGTTCCTTTTGCTGAACCTACGGTATGTTCTACTGTGGTAAAGTCAGGAAGTAGAGGCTTTGGGGAGATTGTTCTGAGTGAAGATTATTTAAAATTCGAGGGAGCAAGTGAAGGATTTTTAGCAGAATTCGATGAAGCATTTTCTTTGGAAGATGCTAAAAAGCAGTCAATTAAAAAAATACAAGGATGGTGGAGAGATTAGAAATAGTATACAGCAGAAAGTTTGTTCATAGTTTGGACAGCCAGTTGAACATTTTGTTCAGAGAAGGTATTCTCAATAGAATAGACAGAGCCGAAGAAATGGTAGGCGAGGTCTATGAATTTATAGAAAATAATCTGGATAAAGCCGTAGATACGCCAGAAAAAGTGCATGTAGCAGAGAAAAAATACCTAAGATACATGATAGATGATAAAATAACTTGGTTCTTTTTCTTTAAGCAAGAAGCAGGGAAAGTCATTATGAATCATGTACTTAACAACCAATCGCCAGATTTCTCGGAATTGTAGATTATGAGTCAAAAAATTTCGGTAATGTTCATTCTGCCCAACCTGAAAATGGGCGGGGCAGAACGGATAATTACCACGATATGTAATCATCTGCCGAGAGAAGAATTCCAGCCGAGTCTTCTTTTATTCGAAAAGGTGGGTGAGTATCTGGATTTCTTGAAGGAAGATGTAGAAATTATAGAAGCGAATACCAAAAGTATTCGTTCTTCTTTGCTGCCTATTTTAAAAACGATAAGACAGCGAAAACCAGATATTGTTTTCTGTGGCTGGGGCGAGATTTCGGCATTCGTTTCTCCGTTTATTCCGTTTTTTAGTAAAACCAAATTCATTTCGCGCGAGACCAATGTGGTTTCAAAGCATGTTACACGAAAGGAAATCCGATTTTTTTACCGATTTTATAATAATTTTCATCAAATCATTACCCAAAGTGATGATATGACGAATGACTTGATTGAGAATTTCAAGATTAAAAAAGAGAAAATATTTAAAATCAATAACCCTGTTGATTTTGATTTTATCAATGAAAAACTGATGATTTCGGAAAAGCCAGAAGGGTTTGATACGGAGTTTAAAAATGTGCTGGCGATAGGAAATCTTTCCTCACGAAAGGGTTTTGATAATCTTTTGAAAGTTTTCTCTTTTCTGAAAGATGAAAAAATAAAGCTCCATATTTTGGGCGATGGGGCGGATAGGGAACTTCTTCACCAAATGAAACAGGATATGCAGTTGGAAAATGTAATTTTCCACGGACAGCAGAAAAATCCGTATCAATACCTGAAATTTTCGGATTTATTTATACTTTCTTCGCGCTATGAAGGTTTCCCAAATGTCCTTTTGGAAGCGGGTGCCTGCGGTGTGTATGCGCTGGCGAATGACTGCCCAGGGGGAATCAGGGAGATAGTAGAAGAGGGAATCAATGGGGAAATTTCGGATATCAATGAGCATCAGCAGTTTGCAGAGAAGATAAAAGAAATCCTTTCCACTCAAAAAACGGAAAAAAATCTTATCATTAATTCTATCAAAAGCCGATTTTCAAAGGAAATAATTTTAGATAAATACGAGGAAATATTACTGAAAATTAGGAATTAAAAAAATATTTGTATAATTGTAAAGAAATTAGTTAAAAATTGAATAGAATTATGATTAAGAGAATTTTTGGAATAACTGCTTTGGTGGTTTTTTCAGGATTTGCTACAGCTCAAGAGCAGGCTGTAGATAGTGTAAAAGTAGCAGAA
This sequence comes from uncultured Flavobacteriaceae bacterium, assembly GCA_963517805.1. GTDB lineage: Bacteria > Bacteroidota > Bacteroidia > Flavobacteriales > Weeksellaceae > JABCPE02. Next base: position 8,840 of record CAUQHD010000003.1, read on the forward strand.
GTGGCAGCTCATGATGATGAGGAAGGAAAACCTCTGAAACTGCACCATGCAGAGCCTTTGTATATTGACCTGATGAGAGACCTCGGAGCGAGAAAAGGCGAAAGAGAATGGAATGTAGCTATGGGGGTTACAGAAAATAATGGTTACTATGAGCTTTATCCATTAGTAGAATATGAGTGGGCGGTGGCTGATAGGCTTAGTTTGGAGGTAGAAGTGCCTTTTAATATTTATACTTCTGCTGAAAAACTTCCACATAAATCACCAGGGACAGGTGTTGCAGGTGTCAAAACCTCTATCCAATATACTTTCTTGGTGAATAAAAAAGCCTATACTTCCATGGCGATAGGTTACCTCAATGAAATAGAGCTGAACTCTTTCAGAAACTATGGAAATGGGAAATTTTTCACAGGGAATGTTTATAATCCGTTCTTTGTAGTAGCAAAGGGATGGGGTAAAACTCACAGCATCAGTACAATGGTGTATGCAGGTCCTGTTTTCACGCATCATTTTGGAAGCAATCATGTGGATACAGACTGGCAGATTAACTCGAGTATTCATTATCTAATTCCAAATTCTAGAAACTTTGTTGGTTTGGAGGTGAATAAGAGCATTACTAAAGAGAGATTTAATATGGTACTTAGACCGCAGATTAGAGTAGCTCTAAATGATAACACTATTCTTGGTTTGGTGGTTGGAGTTCCTACTAACAGACAATACGAGGGGTATAGTGGTTTCATCAGACTTGTTTATGAACCGCCTCATAAAAAACACTAATAAAATAAGAATCCTGCTTTTGGGCAGGATTTTTTATTTTTAAATTATAAAAAAATAATATACCTTTGCTGAAAATAATTCTTATTAAGAATAAATCTAAATAGCGGGATTAAATTTTATGAAATGAAAAATACATTTTTCTTTTTATTAATACTTTTATTTTCAGCTTGTTTGACAGATGGTCATGCAAAAGCTAATGTGAGTGTTTTTTATGATTTAAAGCAAAATAGAGATATAAGTGGAAAAATAATAGATAAAAAATCTAAGAAATCTATAAACAAAGTAAAAGTTAAGATAAAAGAACTGGGGATAGAGACTTATACGAATATCAATGGAGAATTTATTTTTCTGAATATTCCACCTAAAAAATTGACTTTGGTGATAGAACACGCTGAATATCAGTCCTTGGAACTTCAGTTTGATAAAGCAGAAAATATTCTCGGAGAAATAGAACTTACTCCTAATGTATTGGAAATAAAGGAAGTATTGATTGTAGGAGTGAAAGGGAATAAGGAAGGAGCAACATCTACTATTATAAACCGTAAAGCAATAGAACATCTGCAAGCGTCTAGTTTACAGGAAGTTTTGCAGTTTTCACCAGGAAATTTAGTAACCAATCCTAATTTTACAAATACCAATCAGGCTAATATCCGCCAGTATAATTCCGATAATTTAGGTTCGCTTGGTACATCTTTGGTTATCAATGGATTAACTATATCTAATAATGCTAATTTACAAGCGATAAATACAGCAACTTCTGGCACAGGAGCTTCGTTTTCTACATCAAGTGGGGGAGGAGCAGATATGAGAATGATAACAGCGGATAATATTGAGTCTGTGGAAGTTATTAGAGGAGTGCCTTCTGTGGAATATGGGGATTTGAACTCGGGAGCAGTAATTGTAAAAACGAAAGCGATAAGAGATCCTTTGCAGATAAAAGCCAGATTTAATCCTGTTTTGACTCAGTTTTGGACAGGAAAAGGCTTTGATATAGGGGAAAATAGAGGAACTCTGTATGTTGATTTGGATTATACGAAAAGTAATGATAATGAGACGAATAAGTATCGTAAATATCAGAGAGCAACAGGAACAATCCAATATACCAATAGATTTGGGAAGGACAAAAAATGGCATAATAACTCCACGCTTTCTTTTGGCTATGCTAGAGACCTTTATGATATGGATCCAGATTTTGTGGAGGATTCACTTAAAACAAACTCTACAGATAAATATTTGAGATTTATTAGTAACAATACCATCAATTTTAATAAGAAATTTTCGCGAAACCTAAAATATACAATAGGAGTAAGTTATAATCTTCAAAAGGGCTATCAACAGCAATATTACACAGCAGACATTACTACAGAATCTTATGCTTTGCAAAATAGTACTAATGAAGTACCTTATCTGCCCTCATCTTACATGAGTAAAATGTGGGTAGATGGTAAACCATTGAATTTGAGTGCGAAAGTGGGTAATCAATTTTATTTTTTAACAGGAGTATTTAATCATAATATTATTGCTGGACTAGAATGGAAAATGGATGCCAACTACGGTGATGGAAAAACATTTACAAGACCGATAAGGAATACTTCTGGAGCGGCTTATAGAGCAAGAGCGTATAAAGACATACCTGCATTACATCAGACTAGTGCATATATCCAAGACCGAGCAACAGGGAGTTTTGGGAATTATGAATTGGATGTAGTAGCTGGGATTCGTTTTGATGCTGTGCAGCCTTTTACTAAGGATTATTCTCTAAATACTCTTTCTCCAAGGATAAATTTTGCACTGAAAACACCACATAGATTTACGATTAGGGGAGCTTATGGTATTACCTCTAAGGCACCTACATTGCTTTATCTGTATCCAGAAAATGCTTATTTCGATTTTTATAGTCTTAATTATTATGCATCAAATCCCGCAGAACGATTGGCTCTTATTTCTACTCGAGTATATAATTCCCAAAATGTGAATTTAAAATTAGCTAAAACCCAAAAATATGAACTTGGGATCGATTTTTCTTTGGATAAAGAAAATAAGAAAAAACTCTATATAACAGCTTATCATGAGAGAACTAAAAATGGATACAGCATGTCCACGACATTGGAATCTGTCAGGTTTGCTAATTATCCTGCTTATACAGTTGCCAGCCAAACACCTGGGCAGAAACCTACTTTAAGTAGTGTAGTGAACAATAAGACAAATATGGTGTCTTATTATGCTCCATCTAACAACATAGACAGGATAAATAAAGGAATAGAATTTGAGCTGGATTTCGGTAAGATAAGGGTTATTAATACTTCTTTTAATCTGAATGGAGCTTATGTTAATACAAAATCAGTAACCAACAGCCCATATATTTTACAGCAAAATATCGGAGGAAGGCCAACTACTCGTGTAGGCGTTTTCGCAGCAGGGAGAGGAACAGAGGAAGAGAGATTTGTAACTACGCTCAGGGCTATACATCATATTCCAGAGTTGAGATTTATCATCACTCTTTCAGCCCAGACTACATGGCTTGACCAAAACAAATATATAGGTTATGGCCCTCGTCCAATAGGCTATATTCCGTATAATACGACAGGAAGCAGCCCACACATTGTCTATCTTACGGAACATCAGAGACAGGCAGTAGACCCAATAAATGATGCGGATATTTATCTTAATATCAATGAAGCAACTTATGTTAAAGAAAAATGGAAGCCACTATGGTTATTTAATATAAAACTAACTAAAGAATTTAGAAATGGAATAAATTTCTCTTTTTTTGCTAATAATTTTATAAACAATAGGCCTCTGGAAGCTGGAACGAGGTATCCTTCCATCTATGAAAAGAGAAACATAGCTTTCTTTTTTGGCTCAGAAATATCAATTAAATTATAATCAATTCAAAATTTTTATATTATGAAAAATAAATTTTTATTTATCTTGTCTTTGTTTACAGTGTTAATCTTTAACTCTTGTAGAAATGAGAGTGACAATTTCGGTTCTACAACCTACAACTATGAATTTAGGATTGTTTATCCCAGCACATATAGCACTACTAATGCAGAAAATGCGATAATAGTGATGAAAAATCTCTCTACTAATGAGGAAATAAGACAAACGACTAATGGAGAAGGTTTGGCTAAGTTCATTCTTGCTCCTGGAAATTATTCAGTTTCAGTAACTAAAAATCTTACAGCTTCCGAATCAGAAGCTTTAGCAGGAATAGCACAAGAAGCATATTTGCATGCAAGTGTGAGCCAGCTTCAGATAACTTCTAATGGAAATCAGACTATTCAGTTGGGAGGAAGCCCTGTTGGAAACTGGGTTATCAAAGAATATTACTATTCAGGGGCGAGAGGGACACATTATTTTTATGATATGTTTATAGAAATTTATAATAATTCTTCTGAGACATTATATGCAGATGGTCTATTGTTAGGGACAACTAAGTCCAATTCACCTGCTAGTGGACCTAATGGTTTCATAGCACAGGGATTAGAAGATGTATATTTGGCTACAGTTATTAAAATCCCTGGAAGTGGTAGAGAACATCCTATAAGACCTGGAGAATCTATAGTAATAGCAGCGGATGGCATCAACCATAAAACAGATCCTAACGGAAACCCTAAATCTCCGGTAAATTTAGGAAAAGGAATAGCGGACTTTGAGGTTTATTACTACATCAATCCTACAACTCCAGATACAGATAATCCTGAGGTTCCTAATATGGATATAGTCTATATTACGGAGTCTATGAGAAGAATGTTTGATTATACACCAGGGGTTATGGGAACAGGATTGGTAATTTTTCGAAGTGAAAATCCTTCTCAGCTGGAAACCTTTGTGGAACCTAATTCTACTTCATCTAGCAAATATGCTAAAGTTCCAAAGGCTGATATTATAGATGGACTGGATGCTGTACCTAACTCAACAACGACTGTTGATAAAAAACGACTTCCTGTGAATGTAGATGCAGGAATGAACACCGTGGGAAGAGCCTATACAGGAACATCTTTGAGAAGAAAAGTGAAACAAACCATCAATGGGCGCAGGGTGCTGCAAGATACCAATAATTCTACTAATGATTTTGAGGTAAATAATACACCCACACCAAAATCTTGGTAAATTCACAATATTTTTGCTTAAAAAATGAAAAAACTATCATATTTAATTCCTATACTTTTTCCATTGACTGTTGAAGCTCAAGCTTATACAGATTCCTTGTGGATAGAGACGGTATCTCATCATAATACGCTTTCTTTTGACAATCCTATTTTCCTTTCAGATAGGAAGGATTCTGTCAATATAGGTAATTCTGAAATTTCTTATTTTAAAAAAGAAAATCATTTTAGAGATGCATATTCTCCAAAAGAAATAGAAGGATTTAATATAAAATCAGAGAGATTCGTAAGTCTAAAAAACTGGAAATTTTATGGTTTGTTCTCTTTTTCTAAACATGATGATATTGCCAGCCGATATACAGAAATGGCTGATCCATACAGAGATAATCCCTACAAGGTGACAGATGCAGTGACCGAAGTAGATTGGAGAAAACAGCATTATTTTTTGCAGACTAAAATAGTCTCTCCGTATATTAATGAATATTTGAGAGGAGGTATAGGAATTAAATATGAAGTTTTAAATGGAGCAAGGCAGAAAGACCCTAGACCACTAGATAAAACGATAAACATAGAACTCACACCAAGTATCATGCTGTATCTGGGTTCAAAATTTAAGTTAGGATTTAATGGATATTACAACCGCTATATGCAGGATTTCTCTATGTCCTTAGAAAATCATAGAAATCCACAGGAAATCTACAAAATGACAGGTATAGGGGAGTATCTTTATAATGGTCCTATCATCAGTACCAGTTTATCTAGGATGTATAGAGGAAATACTTTTGGTGGTGGAGTTAGTATAGGATTGGATATCAAAAATAACCATAAATTAAGAACGATTTTTAGTTATAAAAACCATAAAGAAGATGTTACCGATGGCGTTTCTACGCCATTTAAAGCGGGAAGATATACTTATCATAATTATGATATAAGGTTAGCCTATAGTATAGAGAGTGAAAAAATAAACCATTTTTTTGATTTATATGGTCGCTATCGATGGGTTTCTGATTATGAATTTATTCAGCGCCTTGATAACATTACCCAGCAGTATAAAGTAATTTATTTTTCCAAAAAGCACAGCCGAGAGATAAATCAGTTTTCTATCAATTATAATTTATTTATTAAAAGTAAATATAAAGAAACTAGATGGAATTTTCAGGCGGGAATAGATATTTATGATTTGTATGACAGATATCCAAGTACACAGAGTAAGGACTGGATTTCTAATTTGTTGTCTCATGTAGGTGTGAAACGGTGGTTTTCGGTGGATAAAGGAAGTTTGTCTGTGCGTTATTCAGGGGCGTATAGAATCAATCTAAACCAAAGTTATGTATATAATAATAAGAGTTTTTCTGCTAATTTTATAGCAGAAAAAATAGCTTATCCTAATCATTTGTATAATATGACAAATTATCTTTCCAATTTGGTTGAGGTGCAATATAATTTTAACCTTTTCAAGAAAACTAAATCACAATTATACATTAAAACTTCGTATGAAAATATATTAGCTAATAGGGCAAGAGAAAAAAAATTGAACAATCATTATTTCGCTTTTACAATCGGATTGTATAATTAAAAATTATGAAAAAATATAACAAATTATTTATACTCACAGGAGTGATGGGTGCATTTATGTTTTCTTGCAAAACACAAAAATCGGCACAAGAACCATTGACAAATAAGGAAAAAAAATATATCAATAGAATATTAAAGTATGGTCTAGACCACGAGGCTTTATATACCATTTTAGCTGATATTAAACCCATGAGTTCTTTAAGAATTCTTTCTCTTCCAGTTGTTAATACTGATAGTATTAGTGGAAAAAAAGATGCTGTTCCTGCTGAAAAATTACGGCATTTAGATAGTTTAAAACAAATACAAACTATATTAAATAAAATCAATATTCCTGATGTGAAATTTGTGGCCATTCCTTATAAAGCAACCAAAGAAGATAAGTTGTCCATACAGGTCAGTGCTGTTAGGCTAAGTCTGCTGAATAAAGTTTTAGAAGATAAAAAAAGTTTTTTTGGGCAGTTTGGTTTAGTTCATGGTTCTAGTCCCGAGTTGGTAGTTTCTACAATAGAAAATGCTAAAATATATGACCGCTACCGTGGGTATGGATATTTATTTGGCTATCCAGACTATGCAGTTGATTTTTTTGTAGAAGCAGCAAAGGAAACCAATAAAAACAAAAAACTATATCCGAGAAAATTCTTCCAAATTCCAGTTTTTTCTTCTAAAAATGGCTATTTTGTTTATGCGTATTCAGAAAGTTATACACCATCTAAACAGGTTGATTCTACGCTTTATTATAAGGCTGATTTTACTTTGAAAGAATACAGAAAACTCCGCCCAAAATTCATGAATCCAGATAGTACAATGAATGCATTAGAACTGATAAATGCTTATAACAAAGGTTCAAGATAGCTTATTTGCCTCAAATTTCATTAATTTACATAAACAAAAACTGCCCGAGTAAAACCCGAGCAGCTAGTAATTAAAAAACTTATTATTATGACCATGAGCGCCCTATCAGGGCTAACAACACTGATGCAAATATATAAAAAGTTTTTAGTTACAAACAAATTTTTTTTGCTAATCCAAAAGAAGTTCCTGCATTTGGGACTCCGTTCCGTTGTAGATGTTCAGGTCTACTTTCACATTTACCCCTGGGGAAATGCCGTTTTCGGTAAACTGCCACATCTGCCATTCATCTACATCAGAAGGGGCTGGGACATCGTTGTAATTGGCGAGCCAGAGTGGGTATCCGCCTAACCTGCCGCGGAGATAGTCCTTGTAAAAATGATAATAAGTATAAACTATGGGCTTCCTGCCATAGGCCTGCTCCACGATACCAAGCCAAGTTTTGACATCGGCAAGATACTGCTCCTTAGACTTCCTGCGAGGCAGTTTTTCTATATCTAAAACAGGCAGAAAATCACCACTTTGGAGTTTAACTTTATCCAAATAAGACCGAGCCTGAAGGACAGGGTCTTCATCGGGACGGTAGAAATGGTAAGCTCCTCTTGCAAGGCCGTGCTGCTTGGCTTTCTGCCAGAAATGGTCAAAATGATTGTCCTTGGCGCTATTTCCCATAGTAGCACGAAGAATAATAAAACGGAGCGGAATGGCTCCTTTGGCAATCGTGAGGCTGTCCCAAAGGATATCTTCCCGCCTCTGATAGTGGGAAATATCCATCCCAAAAGTCTTATTGGAATACAGATGGATGATTTTGTCTATTCGTTTCTCCTCTTGAGCTGTATTTTTCAGGGTTTTGTGTTCATATTTATGGAAATACAGGGCATAATAGTATAATATCTGGTTCTTTTTGAGAAGGGCTATCAGCAAAATACTCAATACAAAGAACAACGAAAGCACACTTACAAAAAAGTATCTGCTTTTATCTTTCTTTTGGGTTATTTTAGGGTGCTTTTTGGTAGTTTTTGCCATGTTTTTTCTTCTAAGAATAAAAACGAAAATAAATCCCTGAAAGTGAATTCAAGGATTTTTTTATTTTAAATTTCAGTATTGATATCAAATTCTTCTAAATAATCATGAACGCGCTTGAGGAAACCACCTCCCAGTGAGCCATCCACCACTCTGTGGTCGTAGGAATGAGACATGAACATCTTCTGTCTGATGGCTATCACATCTCCTTGCGGTGTTTCCAGCACGGCAGGTTTCTTCACGATAGCACCAATAGCCAAAATAGCCACCTGAGGCTGAAGAATGATAGGGGTTCCCATCAGATTGCCGAATGTTCCTATATTGGAAATGGTATAAGTAGCTCCTTGGATATCCTGCGGAGATAATTTTTTATCTCTTGCCTTCTGAACTAATGAATTGATGGCTTTCGCAAGGCCGCTCAGGCTGAGCTGGTCTGCATTTTTGATAACAGGAACTATCAAATTACCATCTGGAAGAGCCGTAGCAATACCTATATTGATGTTTCTTTTCTTGATAATCTTATCTCCATCTATGGAAACATTTATCATAGGGAAGTCTTGGATGGCTTTTACCACTGCCCTCACGAAAATAGGCATATAGGTAAGTTTCTCTCCCTCCCTTTTCTCAAAGGCAGATTTGTTTTTGGTTCGCCAGTTTACAATATTCGTTACATCGCTCTCTATGAAAGAAGTTACATGCGGAGAAACCTGCTTGCTTCGGAGCATATTCTCTGCTATAATCTTCCGCATTCTGTCCATTTCTATTATTTCGTCTCCATCTGCTATAGGGATTACAAGGGCAGGAGCGCTAATAGATACAGGCGCTTCAGGTCTTACAGCTGCTGTTTCTTGAGTTTTTCCTCTATTGCTAAGGAAACCTAAAATATCCTCTTTGGTAATTCTACCTTCCAAGCCGCTGCCTTTTATCTGCTTCAGTTCTGCTTCGGTAATTTTTTCTTCTTGAATAATGGATTTTACCAAAGGCGAAAGATAAAGCCCATCTACATTGATAGAAGTAGAAACTGCCGAAGTGACAGGTTTTTCTAATTCTTGGATTATATTTTCTTCTACTTTGCTTTCTTCCTGCGGTGCTGGTTCAGGCTGAGCTGCAGGCTCTGCGGAAGTTCCTTCTATTTCTAATATTGCGATAGGTTCGCCTACTTTGGCAATCCCATCTTTTTGCACTAAAATCTTCAAAATCTTACCAGAAACAGGAGTAGGCACATCAGAATCTACCTTATCTGTAGCGATTTCCACTACGCTGTCGTCCTCCGCTACAAAATCGCCTTCCTTAAAAAGCCATTCTATTACAGTGGCCTCCATCACACCTTCTCCCATGGAAGGTAATAATAATTTATATTCTGCCATAATATTTTATTACGAACGACAAAGATAAGATTTCTTATTTAATTTTTCCAATGAGGCGCTTATAAATTTAATTTTGTATCAGTAAATGAGATTTTTCATATTCCTGTTGTCCTTTTTATTCTCGCCGATTCTATATTTTTGCATTTTATTATAAAATTAAATGTTATGAACAAGATATTACAATTTTTCAACCTTGATGAGAAGATTAACTGGCGCGTGGAAATCTTAGCAGGTCTCACTGTAGCGATGACCATGATTCCCGAATCCCTTTCTTTTGCTATTTTGGCTGGTTTTCCGCCGCTTTCTGGGCTTTATGCGGCATTTATTGCGGGGCTGGTGGCAGCTATGTTCGGGGGAAGACCAGGCCTTATCTCTGGTGGGGCTGGTGCTACGGTGGTTACGCTCATCGCTTTGATAAAATCCCACAGCTTAGAATACGCTTTTGCCGCGGTGGCATTAGCGGGAGTTATCCAAATTCTGGTGGGAATTTTCAAATGGGCTAAATACATCTGCCTCGTGCCGGAATCAGTAATGTATGGCTTTGTAAACGGACTTGCATTTATCATTTTTTCTGCCCAGCTGCAGCAGTTTCAGGTAAATGTGGGAGGAGAAATGCAGTGGATGACAGGCACTCCTATGTTTATAATGGCAGGATTGGTCACTCTTACTATTTTAATTACCTATTTCTTCCCTAAAATTTCCAAAGCGGTGCCTTCCTCTCTCATGGCGATTATTGTAGTCTTTGCGGTAGTTCTTATTTTCGGTATTGAGACCAAAACCGTGGGCGATATTTCGCCTATCAGCGGTTCTCTGCCGCCTTTTCATATCCCTAATATACCTTTTACTTGGGAGACTTTTATGATTATCCTCCCTTATGGTGCGGTAGTAGCTGCGGTGGGGCTTACAGAGGGACTTTTGACGCTTAATTTAGTGGATGAAATCACTGAAACCAAAGGAAACGGCTCACGAGAGTCTCTAGCACAAGGGGCATCTAATATCCTGAACGGCTTTTTCAATGGAATGGGAGGCTGCCCTATGATTGCACAGACCTTAGTAAATCTAAATGCTGGGGCAAGAAGCCGTATCGCAGGAGTAGTAGCTGCGGTGACTATCATTCTCATCGTTTTGGTGGCTGCTCCTATTATTGAGAAAATTCCAATGGCTGCCCTTACAGGGGTAATGATGGTTGTGGCGTTTTTAACCTTCAAATGGTCCAGCTTTAAAATCATCAACAAGATGCCAAAGACCGATGTATGGGTAATGGCTATCGTAACTTTCGTTACCATCTTTTCGCACAACCTTGCCGTAGCTGTTTTGATAGGCATCATCATCTCAGCGCTTAATTTTACTTGGCAAAAAGCCAATAAAATGTCTGCCTCTACGGAAACTAACGAAAACGAAAAGGTTTATTTCTTAGATGGGCCGCTGTTCTTCGGGTCTGTAAGTTCTTTTGAACAGCTTTTGGATATCAAAAATGACCCAAAACAAGTAATTTTAGACCTCTCGCAGTGCAATGTAAAAGATATGAGTGCCCTGCAGTCTCTAAACAAAGTCACTGCAAAATACTCCGCACTGGATAAAGAACTTCTGCTGAGAAATCTAAGTCCCGACTCACTAAAACTCATCAGAAAATCTGAACCTTTAATCAAAGTAAATATCATAGAAAACTAAATTTAGCTTCAAAAAAGAAGAAAGATACCGCCTGTATGTATCTTTTTTCTGTATATTTGTGTATATTTGCATCTATAAATTTTTCAGTATGAAAAAAATAGCACAATACAGCCTTGTTTTACTCGCTTTTTGCTCCTCCATAGCCTGCTATAAGGAGAAAGAAATCTATAACCGAAGCGTAGAGACAGAGAAATACGGCAAAATGCTGCTGGGAAGACAGACTAAAAGCCAACTGAGACAAGAGCCTTTCAACTCTTGGTTTGATGAGGAATACAACAGCTATGAATACGACCCACAGGTGCTGAAAGAACTGAAAAAAAACAACCTAAATACCTGCCATATCACCGTTTTCTTTGGGACTTGGTGCGGAGACACCCACCGCGAACTCCCAAGACTGATAAAAGTGCTGGATGCAGCCAAGTTTCCAGAAGAGAAACTTACCCTAATTGCGGTAAATAGGAAGATAGAAACACCTAACGGGGAGGATGTACCCTACAACATCCGCAGAGTGCCTACCATCATCGTGAAAAAATACGGCAAGGAAGCAGGCAGAATCATAGAAATGACACAGAGCGGCTCGATAGAGACCGATTTACTGAACATCATCAAGAAGAAATAAGTGTTCTTATTCATAATATGTAATTTTTATAGTTAGGAGAAAAGGGAGAGTTTTTACTTTCCCTTTCTTTTTTGCTTCTCCAAGATAGTTTTATCTATTTCCAAGATAGTTTCAGCTGCTTTAGAAATAGTTTTAATTATCTCCGAGACAATTTTATTCACTTCGGGAATAGTTTTAAAAAAGAAAGAGGCAGTTTTGGCTGCCTCTCTGCTGGTTATTTGTACTTATTTTTCTGTTTCAGGGGTGTTGTTATCTATTTTAGGATTATTTTCTTCATTTTTTTTGGACTTGCTGGTTCTTCCAGGGAACTGTTTCTGCAGATCAGCATAGACTGTCTGGGCATTAGGAGCATTGGTCTGTGCTGCCACCTTCGCTCCTCTATAGAAAACTATTCCGCTGTGGTATAAATCAGACCCGATGAGCATTGCAGTGTCTTCAAATCTGTTGAAAATAGCATTGAGCCTTCTTAACCTCGGTAAAAGAGCCTATCTTACCTCAAAATCTTTATAAAATTCCGTAGTATCTATATGTTTCATCACCAGTTCTGGATATTGTTCCATATAGTTTTTTACCCGTACTATCCAGTCTTCCGTTTTATGCCCTATACGGCTGTATTCTTTGCGTTCATCGGGCGTTAGATTGATAAATTTGTTCTGGGTAACCATCTCCAAGTCAGATAATGCCCTGTCTATCTGCTGTAGTTCTTGTGCGTTGAGCTCTATGCTCAGTAAATTTTCCGATACCATAATCTTTTTTTTATTTAAAATTAAACTTCAGTGAAAAATTTTAGCGAAAGGTATTATTTTATTTTGATAAAAACAAGATAAAAGTCTAAAAATAAGACCAATATCTATTTCCAAAATAGTTTTAGGTATCTCCATGGGAGTTTTTTTTATTTCAAAGATAATTTTAGTAGGGATTAAGATATTTTTGAATAACACTCTATTGCATTTTTAGTAATAAAATATGGTTTTTATTATCAATTTTATACCAAAAACTATTTCCGAGATAGTTTTAATCACCTAAAAGATAGTTTTATCTATATCTGAAATAGTTTTAATTAGCTCTAAAATAGTTTTAGCCTCTTCGGAGATAGTTTTAATTATTTCTAAAATGGTTTTAGTCCCTTCGGAGATAGTTTTAATTATTTCTAAAATAGTTTTAATTAGTTCTAAAATAGTTTTAATTATTTTTAAAATAGTTTTAATTATTTTTAAAATAGTTTTAGCCTCTTAAGAAATGGTTTTAATGGTCTCCGAGATAGTTTTTGGTGGGGGAGTGCTGGGTTTAAGAATAATTTTTATCTTTGCAGGCTTGTTTTAAAGAGAAGAAAGAATGAAGATAACGGTAATAGGTGCCGGTGCAGTGGGAGCTACCTGCGCAGAATACATTGCAATGAGGAATTTCACCAGCGAGGTGATTTTGGTGGATATAAAAGAAGGCCTTGCCGAGGGTAAAGCTATGGACCTGATGCAGACAGCTGCCGTAGAGGGCTTTGATACGAAGGTTACGGGCGTTACTAATGATTTTAGTGCGACCAAAAACTCGCAGATAGTGGTCATCACCTCAGGTATTCCCAGAAAACCAGGCATGACGCGCGAGGAACTGATAGGAGTGAATGCGGATATTGTAACCTCTGTGGCGGAAAAAGCCCTCCAATACTCGCCCAACGCTATTTTTATAGTCCTTACCAACCCTATGGATACGATGACTTACCTTGTCCATCAGCGTTTTGGGCTTCCTCGGAATAGAATCATAGGGCTGGGCGGAGCCTTAGATTCGGCACGCTTTCGCTACCGCCTCGCCGAAGCGTTGGACTGCCCTATTTCGGATGTGCATGGGATGGTCATCGCTGCTCATTCGGACACGGGAATGCTCCCGCTCATTAGTAAAGCGACCAGAAATGGCATCTCCGTTTCAGAATTTCTGGATGAAGAAACTCAAAACCATGTTGTAGAAGCCACAAAGCTGGGCGGAGCTACTTTAGTGAAGCTCTTGGGAACTTCTGCATGGTATGCGCCAGGGGCGGCAGTGGCAGGATTGGTGCATTCCATCATCAACGACCAGAGAAAAATGATTCCTTGTTCGGCTTTCCTCTGCGGAGAGTACGGCGAAACGGACATCTGTCTGGGGGTACCCTGCATTATCGGCAGAAATGGGATAGAAGAGATAGTCCCTCTACAGCTGAATGAAGATGAAAAGGAGAAATTCAGAGCCTCGGCACAAGCAGTGAGGAAGATAAATGAAACCCTGCATTAGTCATATCTTACGGTTCGCGCCGGAGATATCCTACTGATGATGTAGCTCGGCAGAATGAGGGATATGGCAGATATTATCAAGATACCTATCGACACGCCTAAAATGTGGATAATATTAAACTCCACAGGAACAGTGCTTATGTAGTATTCTTTAGGGTTCAGGGAGATAATTCCAAAGTATTTCTGCAATGAAAGCAGCCCTAAGCCGATGAGATTTCCCAAAACCAGACCAGGCACGATGATAAGCAGGGTGTAGTTAATGAATATCGCCCGTATCTGCCCGTTTGTTGCTCCCATGGTTTTAAGTATTCCGATGGAATTAGTCCTTTCTATAATGAGGATAAAGAGCACCATGATGATGTTGATAACCACTACTACCAGCATAATGCCTACAATCACGGAGATGTTGGTATCAAAAATGTTAATCCATTGTAAAATCTGCGGAAACTGGTCTGTTACTTTCTCGGCATAGTTTTTATAACCGATGGCAGCTTCTATTTTTGGATAGGCTTCATCTATTTTATTAAAATCTTTTAGAAAGATGTCTATACCGCCTACCTGAGTTTTGTCCATTTTTTGTATTTTTCGGATATGATTAATATCTCCGATGATGAATAAATCATCTATCAGCCTGATGTCCGTATTGTATATTCCCTTGACAGCAAACTTTCTGTAAATAGGTTGTCCCTCTTCTTTGGAAAAAACTGCCGTGATGCTGTCTTTTACTTTTAGTCCGAGGTTATTGGCTATTTCTTCGGAAATGATGATTTCATTATTGTAGCCGTTTTCTGTAAAGTCGGGAACTTCACCTTCTACCAAGAATTTTTTGAACCGCTCTTTGTCAAAATCTTTTCCTACACCTTTCAGAATAATTCCTGCAAAGTGCTCTTTATTCCGCAGAATGCCGCTTAGTGTGGCGTAAGACTGGGCGGTTTCTATTTCTGGGATTTGTTTCAGCTGTTCTATTTTAAAATTTTCTTCATCCAGCACCGAAGAGTTATAAGAAGTGTTGGATTTAGTAGATTTTACGGAAATATGCCCTCCAAAATCGCCAATTTTATTCTTAATGGCCTCTTTGGAACCAAATCCAGTGGAAATTGTAATCAGCGAAACCATCACTCCGATAGCCACCGAAAGCCTGCCGATAAATATAATGACTTGCGAAAGATTATTTTTATTATCTTTGGAAAATGCAATTTTTTTAGAAAAGTAAATCGGAAATTTCAAAACTTATGAATTTAAAAGCCAAAAGTAAAAATTTTGTAGTAATTGTGCTAATGCTTTTTGCAATTAATCAAAATTATAAAGCACAAAATACCAAAAATGACTTCAAAACTGGAGCAGACCAGCCAGAAAAATACCTGCCGCTACTTAAAAATAAAAGGGTAGGAGTGGTAACCAACCAAACGGGACTTATCACCGAAACGAATGGAAAAACAATAAGCATTGTAGATTTTTTAAAAGAAAAAGGGATAAATATTAAAAAAATCTTCGTTCCAGAACATGGTTTCCGCGGGACAGCCGATGCAGGAGAGCAGATAAAAAACGGCATAGATACCAAAACAGCTCTGCCCATCGTTTCCCTCTACGGCAAAAATAAAAAGCCAACCGCAGAACAGATGAAAGACATTGAGGTTGTGCTCTTTGACCTCCAAGATGTGGGCGTAAGGTTTTATACCTATATTTCTACGCTTACCTATGTGATGGAAGCGGCTGCGGAAAACGGCGTGGAGGTCATCGTTCTAGACCGCCCAAATCCTCATGATGGCTATATAGATGGTCCTGTTTTGAAACCAAAATGGACAAGTTTCGTGGGGCTTCATCCTGTGCCGGTAGTCTATGGCCTTACCATAGGCGAATACGGAAAAATGGTAAATGGCGAAGGCTGGCTGAAGAATAAAATCAAGGCTAAATATACCCTCATTCCTATGCAGGGGTATTCTAAACAAAAACGCTATCCTATATTGGAAAAGCCGTCTCCTAATCTCCAGAATGACAAGGCGGTCAATCTGTATCCCAGCCTTTGTTTCTTCGAGGGAACTAATGTTTCCGTAGGCAGGGGAACAGATTTGCCGTTCCAGATTTATGGCTCTCCGTGGATTACTAATGCTTCGTATCGTTTTACACCAAAACCCAGCTTCGGGGCTAAAAATCCGTTCCTAAACGGACAGGAATGCTTCGGCGAGAATCTCAGCGGATATGATAAAGACCTTCGTGAGCTCAATCTAGAATGGGTTCTCCGTGCATATAAAAATTATAAAAACCCGAAAGAAGGATTTTTCTTAAAAAATCTTTGGTTTGATACATTGGCGGGAACGGATGAGCTGAGAAAGCAGATTGTTGCGGGTAAATCTGCCCAAGAAATACGCAATTCATGGAAAAAAGACCTAGAAGCTTTCCAAAAAATAAGAGCAAAATATATCTTATATAAAAACTAAAAATAATTTTGAGATATAAAACAATATTAGTAGTTTGAGATATAAAACAATCATATTTACTCTTTTAGGAGTATTGACAACTATTTTTATATTTGTAAGATATGGCCTGTTCATAGTATATTGGTTTACAACTCCTAATGCTTTGGAACGAACCGAAGCCGAAAAACAGCTTATCGAACATTTAAAAGGAGTTTTTAAAACCAATGAAATAACCATCTCGCCCGAATATGATTTAGAAAAAGATACTATCTATACGGTATATATAGATGATATCCCTTGCGCAGATACTTTATCTTCCAAAGAAAAAGCCATCTACATAAAAAATAAATTGGATAATATTGCATTAAAACCAAGATTCAAGCATTATATCATTCATTTAGGGTATGAATGTAATACTTATACCAATCATCAGTATGAATACGAATACAAAAGAAATTACAGAAAATGATATTTTAGATTAAAATTTAAAAAACTTTAAATGCTGCCAAAAGAAAAATTACCTCAGATTTTTGAATATCTTAAACAATTTCTCACCGAAGAGCGCCTGCGAAAAATAGAGCATTTCTCTGAGC
>CAUQHD010000004.1:0-22727 GCA_963517805.1 uncultured Flavobacteriaceae bacterium
AATAAAAATATAGGATTAAGATCTAAATCTCAAAAAATAGTTTTTGCTATATACCCAAACAGAAATAAGGATTCATTATATAAAGAATTCGCTACAAAACTAACAACAAATAAAGAAATAAGAATTAGAAGTATTAATATAAACATAGCACAGTTTGTTACAAAAACCCCAGTAAGAATAGAAGTTAATATATATAATGAAAAAAATGGCATTCCCAATGAATCCATTTTAAAAGAAAAATTAATAGTTGTTTTAGATAAAACAACTATTATTAATAATGAATTAAGAATTAATGTAGAGGATAAAGAAATAAACCTAAAGGGAACTTTTTTTATTGGTTTTAAAATTTTAGATTACTTTGATGGACATATATATGTTAGTGGAGGACTTTTAAAGGGAGGATTTTCTAGAAAAAAAGGGGAATCATGGCAGAAAATATTATTTGTGTCTCCATCAGTAAATTTAGATGTATTTCAAGTAAAATGATAATAGGCTTATTTTCTTTAAAATATTACTTTTTATAAATGAACTCTAAGTTCTAAAAAATGCTCTTATAAAGCATAATATAATAAAAATTTTTTAAGATTCTGTATACTACAAAAGAATGTGGGAGAAACAAAGTGTATCGTTGAGTTAAATGAAAAACAGATTAAATCATATTATGAAAATAAAATATATTGTATTAACTATAATCGTTGTAGCTGTTTCATTTATAGGTTATTCTTATTATCAATCTAATAAAAATAACGATAAATACATAGAATATGAAAAACAAGCCCAAAATGATATAAAAAACAATAAAAAGAAATATTATCATTTTGGATTCGTTCCTATGAATAAGCAGAATGATTTATTCGCTACACTTGATAAAAATAATGTTCAAATCATCAATATGAATTGTGCTGCTATTCCAGAATTGGTTCATTATAATGATGTGATACTGAGTAGTATAAAATAAAAATATGAGAATTTATAAAATTATTTTCCTTGTTTTTTCCTTTTCTTTTTCTGTGGCTAATGCTCAGAAAAAGTGGACATTGCAGGAGTGTATACATTACGCTTTTGAACATAATCTGCATATCAAACAGAGCAGACTAGAAAAAATGAATCAGGAAAATAATCTAAAAACAGCTAAAAAAGAGCGTATTCCGAGCGTCTCGGCAACGGTGAGCAATACAGCTAATTTTGGGCAAAATCAAGATGTTTTCGGTAACCATAGAAGAAATGATAATTTTAATAATTCTGTGAACATCGGTGCAAGTGTGACCCTCTATAACGGAAGCCGACTCGAAAAACAAATTCAAAAATCTCAGTACGAGGTGGAAGCCAGCGCCTATGATTTGGAAAGGGTAAAAAGCGATATTTCCCTTCAGATAGCCCAGCAGTATTTGAACATTTTGCTGAATAGAGAAGTGGAAAATATCAATAAATCCGCCTATGAAAATGCACAGAAAGTCTATGAAAAAGCCGAAATAACCACCAAAGTAGGGACAACTTCCCAAACGGTTTTGGCGGAAGCAAACGCCTCTATGGCAAGGGAATATCAGAATATAAAATCAGCGGAAGTAAATACCAAAAATGCGCTGTTTTCATTGGCTTTACTGCTTCAGCTGGAGGATTACAAGGACTTTGATGTAGCGGGCTGGGATGTGGCAGAAAATGTAGAAAAAACTGATTTTTCGGTAAGTGAGATTTTGGAAAAGGCTTACAGCTGGCATCCGCAGATAAAGGGAGCAGAAGCGAGAATAAAAGCCTCTGAAATGCAGACAAAAATAGCAAATACAGGTTTCCTTCCGTCCATTACAGCCAGTGCGGGCGTTGGGACATTTTATTTTAATTCATTTAATAATGATGGAGGCAGGGATTTCGGTCAGCAGTATAAGGACAATTTTGGCCAGCAAATAGGACTTGCTGTGAACATTCCTATTTTCAACAAAGGAATTACAAAAATACAAGTAGAACAGGCTAAAATAAATGAAGATATAGCCAAAAATAACCTGCAACAGCAAAAACAAGAACTTTTGCAAAATATCCAAAAGGCAGAATACACGGCAGAAAATAACTTTGAAGTTTATAAATCGGCGGTGGAAGCGGAGAAAAGCTCAAAACTGGCATTGGATTTTATGGAAAAGAGCTATCAGGCAGGGAAATCATCTATCTACGACCTAAATACAGCGAGAAACAACTATGTAAATGCCCAAGGCGCAGCAGCACAAGCGAAATATAATTATTTATACCAAGTCAAGCTGCTGGAGTTTTACGCAAAAGGTTCTTTGGTCGGACTTGCAGAATAAATTTTATGAAATAGCCTTTTCCAGCTCCACGCTTACGCCTTTCATTTCGCCCTGCATAGGCGGGTTGGTTTTGGTGAGTTTTATTTTGATGTAGGTGATTTGTGGGAATTTTTCTTCTAATTTTTGGATAATTCTCCCGATTACCCGCTCCAAAAGCAGCGATGGGATTTCCATTTCTCTATGGATGATATCGTTGATTTCGGCGTAGTTTATCGTGTCTTCCAAGTGGTCGCTCTGTGCCGCTTTCCATAGGTCTGCGTGAATCTCAGCATTTATGAGATAATAAGTCCCAATTGTTTTCTCCTCTGGCAAAACTCCGTGATAAGCATAAATTTTCAAATCCTCGATGAGAATTCTGCTTCTTAGATTTTCATTTTTAATATCAAAATCCTCAGCTGTCAGCCCTATGTTTTGGAGTTTTGTGAAACTTGGAACAGGGAGATTGGTGTTGTCTTCTTTTTTCATTTTTCTGTAAAATTAGAGATGATGTTTTCTATTTCTTTTTTTGCAGTTTCCAAATCATCATTTATCAAAACTTGGTCAAATAAATGCTGATAGCCAAGCTCTTCCTGAGCCTTGTTCACGCGGGTTTTTATGGTTTCTAGACTGTCAGTATTTCTTTTGATTAGGCGTTTTTCAAGTTCTTCTATGGATGGCGGAGCGATGAAAATACTCATTGCTTGGTCTCCGAAAATCTTTTTTAGATTAACTCCACCGACCACATCCACATCGAAAATCACCGTTTTTCCGTTCTTCCAGATTCGTTCTATTTCAGATTTCAGCGTTCCGTAGAATTTGTCAGCATAGACCTCCTCATGCTCCACAAAGGCATCTTCGGATATTTTTTTTCTAAACTCATCAGGCGTTAGGAAATAGTAGTCTTTTCCGTGTGCTTCGCCTTCTCTTGGCGCTCTTGTGGTTGCAGAAATGGAAAATTCTAAATGTGGAAAATTCTCTAAACTATGCTTTACTAAAGTGGTTTTTCCGCTTCCAGATGGAGCCGAAAATATGATGACTTTGTTCATTTTATGTTGAATTTGAGTTTTTTTAAATAGAATCAATGTTTTGATGAAAATTTTTTATAAAACATTGAGAGTCTGTTCTTTTATCTTTTCTAAATTGTCTTTCATCATGACCACTATTTTTTGGATTTCATGATGATTGGCCTTTGAGCCCAGAGTATTGATTTCCCGCCCGATTTCTTGGCTGATGAAACCTAATTTTTTTCCGTTAAAATCCTCATTGTTAAGGACTTCCAAGAAATATTTCAAATGCTGTGTAAGACGGACTTTTTCTTCGGAAATGTCTAATTTTTCTACAAAATACGCTACTTCTTGGTAAAATCTGGTTTCGTCCAGCTGCTCAAAATCCTTTAAAGAAGAGAGATAGCGCTCTTTTATAGTAGAAATTCGCTCCTCCTCAAAAGGCTGAACCTGTCCCAGTAGTTCTTCGATGTTTTTGATGTTCTTGGTGAGTTCTTCTCCTAAAATTTCTCCCTCGGTTTTTCTAAAATTAGAAAATTCTATAACTGCCTTATTTATAGTTTCTTGCAGGAGGTTCCATTCGTTGTCAGAGAGCTCTTCCGTTTTGCACTGGATGGTTTCAGGCATTCTTATTGCCATTTTAAGGTATTCGAAATCAGGAGCTTCTGGCGAACATTGGCGAAGCTGCTCCATATAGGATTTTATAATTTCTTGGTTGATTTTCACATCATTCGCGCCGTCCAAAGATTCACAAGTGATGAAACAATCTACTTTTCCTCGCAAAAGCTTGTCATTCAGGGATTTTCTGATTTCAAGTTCTTTTTCTTTAAAACGGAGAGGGAGTTTTATACTGAGGTCGAACGATTTGCTGTTGAGAGATTTGATATCAACATTTATTTTCTTACCTTCAAAAATGGCTTCAGCTCTTCCGAAACCAGTCATTGACAATATCATAAATATCTTATTTTACGCACAAATATAAACTATTTAAGAGAAATATTTTTAAAAATCTACGAAATAGAATTAATTTTGCGGATATATTTAAGGATAATGCTTTATATTTTTGTATCGGTTTTAATAATTTTCCCTGTATTGATGGGCTTTGGGCGCCTTTCTCAAAAGATATTTGGAGCGTTTTGGGAAGGGCTTTCCGCACAGCTGGTCTTAGGGATATTATTTTTGATGACTATATGGAGCGTTTTGTCTTTTTTTGTTCCGTTAAATATTGATTTAGAGCGAATTACTGTCGGTTGTGGTTTTCTCTTGTTTTTTTATTTTCAGTCGTATAAAGATTTTTTTAAAATAGACCGAAAAAACTGCCTTTTGTGGGGAGGTTTTAGTTTAGTTTCTTTGGTGGTGGGCAGTGGCTATCCCTTTATTTTAGATCATTTTGGGTATTATGTTCCTACGATTAAGTGGCTTTCTGAGTATGGGCTGGTAAAAGGAATTACGAATTTGGACTGGGTGCTGGGGCAGATCTCGCCATGGCATGTTTTTCAGGCAGGATTTTCGCATTTTTCGGATGAATTTCTGAGAATAAATGTGCTTCTTCTGATGATATTTTTCTTGTACATTATTGAGAAAAAATCATGGGTAATGCTTTGTTTTTCGCCTGTTTTGTTCTTTTTTGTGCAGTCGCCGAGCCCAGACTTGCCAGCGATAGTTTTTTCTTTAATTATTTTAAATGAAATTTTAACTAAAAATAAAGAATTTGCCCTGCTTTTTGCCTTTTCAGTCTTGGTTTTCAGTATCAAACCTACGATGCTTTGGCTGCCGATTTTGGCTTTCCTTTATCCGATTTTTATTTTCAGAAAGGGATTGAAATTCATTTGGTTAGGATATTTGTTTGGTGTTTTGTACTGCGTGAAAAATATTTGGACTTTTGGCTATCCTTTTTTTCCTATTCAGTTTTTGGATTTGGGTTTTAGCTGGAAACCATATGGCGAGTTATTCATTTCATCGAGTGAAATTGCTGTTTTAAAGACATTTGATTTACAATATTCTTTGGAGGAAATTTCCCAATTTTCAGCCGTGGAATATTTTGTAAACTGGCTTTTCTTGGATGGGATAAAGGGCGTTATCAATGTTGGTTTGATATTGGTTTTGCTGGTTTTTGGGATTTTTTCATGGAAAAAAAAGGATAAAATCACAGGAATTATCTTTCTCTGCATCTTGGTGAAAAGTATTTTTGTCATCTGTTTTTCAGCGCAATATAGATTTTTCATCGATGTATTTTTCGTGTTTTTTGTGGTAGTTTTTAGAGAAGTTTTTTCTAAAAAATGGTGTTTGGGAATTTTCTCTAGTTTGAGCGTTTTGATTGTCAGTATTTTGGCTTTTCCTCAGATTTTGCAGGAAAAAATTCCAAGTTTTAATTTGGGATTTGCGATGAGAAATTATGAAGCGAAACAGATTTATAAACCACTGTATTACTCTCTAAATAAGCACGATACATTTACTGTTGGTAATCTGGAATTTAATGTTCCGAGGGATTATGTCTTTGGGTTTGACACGGCTTTGCCAGCTCTCACACCGAGCCAGTTGGAGGAATTTTACAAATTGGGAATTTTTCCTCAGAAAACAGGCGGAAATCTTGGCCAAGGTTTCGTTTGGAAAAAACTAAATTTCCAGGAAAAAAAGTATCTGAAAAGCATCATCAAAAAAATTAAAAAATAAAATTCTCATTTCTTAGGAATTTGTATATTTGTAGGATGTTTGGGACATTGGGTAATTATCTGACTTTTTCTTCCTTTGGCGAGAGCCATGGGGAGGCTTATGGCGGAATTTTGACCAATTTTCCAGCAGGTGTGAAAATCGATTTTGATGAAATTCAGCATCAGCTAAATAGAAGAAAACCAGGGCAGTCGGCTATCGTTACACAGAGAAAGGAGGCGGACGAAGTGAGGTTTCTTTCAGGAATTTTTGAAGGAAAAACCACGGGAATGCCGATAGGTTTTTTGGTTGAAAATGAGAATCAAAAAACAAAAGATTATGAGCATTTGGCTCGTGCCTATCGCCCATCTCATGCAGATTATACATATGACCAAAAATTTGGTTTTAGGGATTACCGAGGCGGAGGGCGTTCTTCTGCGAGGGAAACTCTGAACTGGGTAGTGGCAGGGACTTTGGCGAAACACCTGCTGCCAGAAGTTGAGATTTATTCTTATGTGTCATCGGTGGGGGAAATATCTTGCACAAAGCCATATCAGAAGCTTGATTTTTCAAAAATAGATGAAAATGAAGTGAGATGTCCAGATGAAACTACCGCAAAGCTCATGATAGAGCGGATAGAACAAGCGAGAAAAAAAGGCGATACAGTAGGCGGAACGATAGCCTGTGTAATAAAAAACGCTCCGAAAGGCTTGGGAGAGCCAGTTTTTAATAAACTTCACGCAGAATTAGGAAAGGCGATGCTTGGCATCAATGCTTGTAAAGGTTTTGAATATGGGGCTGGATTTGAGGGAGCAAAAATGTCTGGTTCGGCACAAAATGATATTTTCAATGCTGATGGAACTACCAAAACCAACCATTCGGGCGGAATACAAGGAGGAATTTCTAATGGAATGGACATATATTTCCGAGTGGCGTTTAAGCCTGTTTCTACGCTGATGATGCCGCAGGAAAGCATAGATAATGCAGGGAATATCATAAAATTAGAAGGAAAGGGAAGGCACGACCCATGCGTGCTGCCGAGAGCGGTTCCTGTCGTGGATGCCCTTTCAGCATTCGTTTTAGCGGATATGTATCTTATTGATAAACAGAGAAAAATTTAATAAAAAAACAAAATGAAAAAATATTGGGAAAAAGGGATTTCTTTTGAGGAATATTTCAAGAAAACAGAAGAAGTCGTTAATAAAGATGAAGAAAAACTAACTCCAGCAGAAAAAGAAATGCTGGAATATTATAAACTGGGAGTGCAGAGAATGAGCAGAATGATGAAGGTCTATAAACCCGATGAAGAGCAGCTGAAAACCCTTGAAAATAAGAATTTTAAAGGAAAAATTCTGATTATTTCTGAAGGCTGGTGCGGAGATGCAGGGCAGACAGTGCCAGCGGTTTCTCTATTTTTCGAAGGGAGAAACGAGGTGAGAATCGTCTATCGTGATGAAAATCCAGATTTGATAGACCAATTTCTAACCAATGGAACACGCTCTATTCCTATCGTGGTTATTTTAGATGAAAACGATGGAGTGATAGCGCATTGGGGGCCGAGACCAGCTTATGGAACAGAACTTTTGAAAAAATACAAAGCAGATCCAGAAAACTACCCTAAAACTCAGTTTTACAATGATTTACAGGTCTATTATGCGAAAAATAGAGGATTTGATGTAATCACTGAAATATTAGATTTAATTTAAAAATAAAGAAAAATTATGGCAAATACACCTTCAAATATGCTGGCATTAGGGACAAAAGCTCCGTTTTTTGAGCTGCCTAATCCTGCGAAAAACAACGAGTTACAGAGTTTAGAAGATTTAAAGGGAAGCAAAGGAACTTTGGTTATTTTCATGTGTAACCACTGTCCGTTTGTGATTCATGTGATTGAAAAATTGGCTGAACTTTACGAAGATTATAAAGGGAAAGGAATAGAGTTTATCGCGATAAATTCTAATGATGTGATAAATTATCCAGCAGATTCGCCAGAGCTGATGGTGGATTTTGCGGAGGAAAAAGGTTTCACTTTTCCGTATTTGTATGATGAGAGCCAAGCTGTGGCAAAGGCCTATGATGCGGCATGTACGCCAGATTTTTATTTCTTTGATGATAAGCTGGATTTGATTTATCGCGGCCAAATGGATGATTCTAGACCTGGGAATAATAAGGAGATTACGGGCGAGGATTTAGTCATTGCTTTTGAAAATCTTTTGGCAGGTCAGCCGCAGGAGGAATTACAGAGACCAAGTCTTGGTTGTAACATTAAATGGAAATAAAGACCGATGAAAATCACTTTAAACAGAATAAATGACGATTTTCTTTTCGAATGTGCGAATGAAAATGGTCAGAAAATCTTGCTCAACAATATAGGCGAAGACAAAAATAACGGCGTGAGCCCTATGGAGGCTCTGCTGATGTCTGTGGCGGGCTGCAGCGGAATAGATGTAGTCAGCATTCTGAAAAAACAGAAACAGCAGATAACCAAGTTTTCGGCAGAGGTAGAAGGCGAGAGAGTAGTAGAAGGGGAGGCGAAACCATTTAGAAATATAATGGTAAAATTCTATGTGGATGGAGATGTAAATCCTGAAAAGGCAAGAAAAGCAGCAGACTTATCCTTTGCGAAATACTGCTCTGTTTCTAAAACACTCGAACCTAATGTAAAGGTAGAGTATCAAATATATGTGAATGGTATAAAAGTAGATTAAAAATGTTTAGAATTTCTGAGATTGAGACTTTTTTTCCAGAGAAAATACTGACAAATGAAGATTTACAAAAGGAATTTCCAGAATGGAGTCCAGAGAAAATATTTAATAAAGTAGGAGTAAAACAAAGGCATATTGCTGAGAAACATGAAACTGTGCTGGAACTAGCAGTAAAAGCATCCGAAAAATTATTAAAAAGAATAGATAAAAATGAAATAGATTTTATCTTGTTTTGCACGCAAAGTCCTGATTATCATCTTCCTACTACGGCTTGTATCTTGCAGGACAGATTGGGGCTGAGAAAGGATATAGGAGCTTTGGACTTTAATTTAGGATGTTCGGGGTTTGTGTATGGTTTAGGCGTAGCGAAAGGGCTTATTGCAACAGGTGTAGCCCGAAATATTCTATTAGTAACGGCCGAAACTTACACTAAATATCTTAGAAAATCAGACAAGTCTAACCGAACTATTTTTGGGGATGGGGCGGCAGCAACTTTGATACAAAAAGATGAAACAAAAGAGAATTTCCAATTCATTTTAGGGACAGATGGCAGCGGATATGATAATCTCATTGTAAGAAATGGCGGTGGTAGAAATCGTATAAATAAGGAAGATGAGGTAGGTAACTGTCTGTATATGAATGGACAGAAGATTTTTTTATTTACCATAGAAAAAATTCCAGAGTTGGTGAAGGAAATCTTAGAGAAGAATAATTTAACTAAAAATGATGTGGATTATTATATTTTTCACCAAGCAAATGCACATATTCTGAGAAGACAGCGGGAAATTTTAGATATTCCAGAGGAAAAATTCTATATCAATTTAGAGAAATACGGAAATACGGTTTCTTCTACCATTCCGATTGCACTGAAAGATGCGCTGGAAAGAGGAAAAGTTAAAAGAGGAGATAAGGTAATGCTGGTCGGTTTCGGTGTGGGGCTTTCTTGGGGGGCAACTATTGTTGAAATTTAGAAGAAAGGGAAATAAATTACAAAATATTTTCCCATTTATGAGTTATTTCATCTTTTTTCCATTTTTGTGATTCTTGATAAGATGTTGTTATCATATCTGATAGTTTTTCAGGGCTTTTGAGAACTGATTCAAGTTTCTCTCTGAATAAATTCTTATCATGCATTGGTATAAGAAAACCATTATTTTCGTTAATAATATCCGAAGGGCCGTGGTTGCAGCTATAAGAAATTAGAATGTTGGAGCTGAACATAGCTTCTATTAATACAGTGGGTAATCCTTCTTTTAAGGATGTAAGCACAAAGATTTTAGATTTATCCAATAGTTTTGAAATATCATCTGTGGTTTTTGTTCCGATGAAATGAACTATATTTGTTAGGTTTTTATCTTTTACGAATTTTTCTAATTTAGTTCTTTCTATTCCATCGCCGATGATTTGTAATTTCCAATCATGAGGAATTTCTGTTTCAGAAATAATCTCTAATAGCTCAGATACATTTTTATCTTTCTCTAATCTTCCTACAAATGATATTATATTTTCTTTATTTTCTGGATGAATAAAAGATTTATTATCAAATGGTTCTCCTATGATATTAGGGATAAAGAAGGTTTTATTAAATTGTTCATAATAAGTGATGGAAGGTGTATTGATGCACACAATGCCTTTAAGAGTTTTATAATATTTTCTAAGTGTGTCTCTGTAGATTACACCACCGACACCATGGTCGATATGCTCCCATGCAATGTTTTTTTGTGCTATCTTTTTATTAAAAAGACCAATAATTGTAGAAAGTTTATACCAGCAGGAAACAATGGTATCATACTCTTGGTGTTTTTTGTTAAGCCAGTTTTTCAGCATCAAAAAAATACCAATATGATAAATGTAAGCATTGATGTTATCTATCTTTGAGAAGTTAAGATATTTTTTATTGAACTCACAAATACTCCAAGACCAATGCGAGAAGGTATCAATATGATGGATTTTAATTTTTTCATTTAGCGGATAGAAAGTGTTTGTATTACTTGTCATTATTAGAATTTCCACATCGTAGCCATCTTCTACAAGTTCGTTTGCTAAGTTTGTCATCACTTTTGAAACCCCGCCAGTTTTGAATAAATGATAATAAACAAAAAGTATTTTTTTCTTTTTCATGGTTTATGTAATTATTTTAATTTGTGGTAAATAAAACTTAATGGCAAAGTTAATAAACCTAATAATTTTATCGCAATATTTTGAGGATTTGAAATTATTTTGGAGAAAGAAGTATTATCTTTCAGTGAATAATATTGATAACCAATGAGATTCCTAAGCAGAGTTTTGGGATAACTGTAAATTTTATCTGCATAGACATTAATGAAGGTGAGATAGCTTTGTGATAACCCAAAAGCATTTTTAGCATCGTAGAAATTATTAGCCAAAGAATGCTCATCTTCCAAATCTCTGTGATAGACTCTCACCGCTTTATTGATAAACCTATGTTTCCCTTGGACATCGAACAAAAACTGATAAACACCCTCTGGAATAAAGCCTTTTCCTAAATATTTTTCCTCCTGCAAGTTCATATTTCGGAAAACCTTTGTAAAACCAAGTCCCCATTTGTCTCCTTTTACCTTGTAATGATATCTCATCTCAAAAATAGAGCAGTCCAACGATGATTTTGGATATTTTTCACCGATAAGTTGTCCGTTTTCATCCACTGCCAGCCCGCACACAAAAACAATATCATCTGGAACATTTTTTATTTCACCGAGTAAAATTTCTAAAGCGTTTGGCAGGATAGCATCATCCGAATCCAAAATTGTAAAATACTCTGTATTACAAAGCTTTACACCTCTTATAATAGATACAAATTTATGTGCATTTTCCTGATAATGATATTCAATCTCAAAATCAGCATTTTGTTTAAAATTTTCTACTGAATCTTTAGTATTATCGGTAGAACCATCATCTATAATCAGCCATTTAAAGTCTCTGATAGTCTGGTTTTTAAGAGACTCAAAAGTTCTTCCAAGCGTATGGGCTCTGTTATAAGTGGGAGTAAATATAGTAATTTTGGTTTTCATCGTTTATTGATTGTATAAAGAAGTAAGCATTTCGGTTACTTGTTGATAAATTTTGTGTTCATCAAATTTTTCGCTGGATTTTTTCGTTCCATTTTTTATTTTTTCTACCAGATGACTGTCGGTCAGGAAATTTTTCATAGCATCAAGAATTTCATTTTTATTATAATTTACTAAAATCCCATCAGTCTCATTATCAATAATTTCTGGAATTCCGCCCACATTAGTGGAAATAATAGGTTTATTTAAAATCATATTCTCCAAAATAACCATTGGATAGGACTCTCTGAGCGATGGATGGATAAAAAAATCGGCTTCTTTCAGGTAAGGATAAGGATTTATTTTATTGCCCAAAAGCAGAAAAGATTTCTCAACTCCCAGATTTTTAATCTTTTGCAAAATAGAATCTTTTTCGGGACCATCGCCTAAAATCGCTATATAGTGTATCTGTCCATCTTTAATGAGTTCCGCGTGAATATCAACGAGTTCTGCATATCCTTTACTTTTAGTAAGCCTCCCCGCTCCGATGAAACAAGGGTGCGGCAAGGCGGCGCAGAATTCATTCGCTTTTTTATGGACTTTCTCTGTATTTGCCGGATTATGAATGACATAACATCTGTGAAACTCCGTGTTGTAAAACTTTTTAATATTATCTTTTGCAAATTTGGACACCATGACACAAGCATCAAATTTCTTCATTAATGCAATGGTTCGGATGTTCACATTTTCATCGGCGTTGGTATTTTTTAAATCAACATGGAGCCAAGCAATTTTTTTAGAAGTTTTTATCGGGCTGTTTATCACGCTTTGGTATCTAAATGTATCAAAGGCAATTTCTAAATCTGGTTTTTGGTGCAGTTTCTGATAAAGCAGCTGCGGAAATTTTTCATAGAAAAATAATTTTCCTCGGCGTAAGATAAGTTGAAGTTTCTGAATCCAAGGATTTTGGGATAAAAATTCCCTGCCCTGCCCAATATAATAAGTGCGGACACGCTGGGGAATTTCGCTAAGTAATTCTCCTTGGTAGAGGCTCGTAATCAGGGATATATCAAAAATATCTTTTGGTAAATTTTTTAAATATTCCAAAAGAACTTTCTGAACGCCACCGATTTCCATAGACCGAATATGAAAAACGACATGTATTTTTTTCTCCATACTTTGAAAATATTAATCAACCTCGCAGCCTAATTTTTTATATTGATTTTTAAAGTTTTCAACCCAAATTTTAAAGTTTTCAGAAGGGATTTTTTTATCTAAAAACCTTTCAAAATATTCTAAATCAAAGTCTTTCGGGAAGTTCTGCATGGCATCAAAACTACCATTCAGCCAAGCTTCGTTTATCAAATAATTAAAATAATTCACATCAAAATCAATTCCGTATCGGTGGTAAGAATTGGTCGCAGAAGATTGGAAAGTTGTTTTCATGGCTTCATCGCTTAGCCGCGCAATAAAATTATGATTTTTCTGGTGTTTTTTATAGTAAATGGCAGCATTTCTAAGTTGTTGTTTTTCATCTACTTTTCCGTTTGCATCTTTCCAGATATAGAGCCAGTAATTTTTTTCCCAAAAGCCCATGAGAATGGAGTTGAGCAGCCAATATTTTGTGGAGCTTTCATGATTGACTTTGCCGAGTTTGTATAAAATCGTGAAAAATTTGTATTTATTGTAGAAAAACCAGTCTATAAACGGAGTGCAGGGAAGGAATAAATCTTTGGGTTTTATGGAACTCACGAGTTTATTAATGGGTTTTATTTCAGCCCATTGGTCATCCTTGTGACTTCCCAGCCAGCCTAATTTTAATAGGTTTATATTATGTTTTAGAGCGTTTTCTTTTAGTTCATCAATGTTAATAGGCTTGGTAAACCAGACATCATCTTCTGTCATGATGAAATATTCGGAAGCCTCTTGAGCAGCATTTCTCCATAGTTTAGTCGGGATTTGGAAACCATTGATTTCCTGTCCTTTTTCCAAGTTGTCTTTTATTGCTTGTTCTTTATCTCTATGATTTTCAGATTTTAGTATAACAACCTCAGGATAAAGTTTTTGTATTTTATCCAAGTATTTTTGCGGAGTGCCGTCATCAAGAACCGTGATTTTGTAGTTTCCGGATACGAACATTTTGATGCTCTTTAAACATCGGTCAAGATAAAAAGCTCGGTTGAAAGATTTTATGAAGATGTCTGTCATAGTAGTTTTCTTAGGATAACTTTAGTTTTGTCAATAAAATTTAAGGCTAAAAAATATTTTGACTTTAGAATTTGCTTGAGAGGAAGCACTCTTAGATATAGTTTGATATACTTGTTTTTATGTTTTTTTAATAGTTTTTTTGTAGTTGGGAAATTTTCAAAGTCGGGAAGCAGATTTTCAAAAACAGAGATAATCTTTGTGTAATCTTTTTGTTTACCACTCCATACTCCTGTATTTTGCCTATAAACGCCCATTTTCTCTTTAAAATATTTTATTTTCCCACTTTTGGCTGTCCAAAGGAAGAGTGGGTAGTCTCCCATAGGAGAAGAGTAATACCAATCGGGAAAATTTATATTGAGATTATGAAACACAGCAGAGAGAGTTGGAATCATATTTTTGGAAGCAAGGTCGTCCAATGTATATGTATCTTGTGTGTTTTCTTTGTCATAAGGGCTTTGTGGGGAGATAGTTTCTCCGTTTAGGAAATATACATTATGGCAGCAGATAGCATAATTGGGATTTTGTTCCAAGAAGTCTACTTGTTTTTGCAGTTTGTTTTCATCTATCCAGTAGTCATCACCATCACAAATAGCTATGTATTTCCCTTTTGCTTGTTTTAAAGCCCAAGTGAAATTAGGGTTCATTCCTTTATTAACCTCGTGTTTAGTATACCTTACTTGAACATTATCAGGCGTATTTTTAATTACCTGCTTTATAATGTTATCAGTATTATCGGGTGAATTGTCATTAGCAATAATAAATTCTATAGGAAAATTAGTTTTTTGCAAAAAAACTCCCTCTATGGCTTTTTGTATATATTTTTCGTGTCTATAAGTAATCATAACGACACTTATGAGTGGTAGACTATACATAAATAGATTTGTAAGAACTTAGTTGAATTAACAGACAAAACCCTCCCTAATTTTGTTTAACAATAAACAAAATCATTAATAGAATATTTATTCTGAAGAAACGACTTATAATGATAAAACCCTAATTGCTAAGGAAATCCATTATTTTTTCAAGAGAAGTCATTTCTGCAATATCTTCAGGATTGAATGATTTATTGAAAGTTTCTTCCAACTCTACAATAAGGTTTAAATGACGCAATGAATCCCAATTTTCGATGCTGTCTTGCGATATTTCAACGGGGAAATCATTAATAGGCATTTCAAAAACCTCTGCCATTATTTGAATAATTTTTTCTTTCATAGTAGTCTATTTAAAATGAATATTATAATAATCTTTTATATCTATTTTTTGTGAAGGATTAAACACATAATGTTTTACACCTTCTGCTGTTTCGTTTTCTAGACTAAATCCTACTTGTTCTAAAAAGTCCTTTGTCATTACATTTTTTTTGGTAGGAATATATTCAGCTTTTAATGGTTTATTTGTATTCTTTATAAGTTGTTTTATAATGCTCAATAGTGTTATTTTTTCTATTTCGCGTCCTAAAATACGGCAACTCAAGAGATAAGAGTCTATAAAAAGCTCCTTATCTGTCTCATCTATAATGCAGGCAATAGTAATGCCATTATCTCCGAATTTATCCTTTACATTAGCTACATATAAATGACTGCCTGACTTGATTTTTAACTTTAAATCTTCCTCTGTATAACGCTGAGTGCGTAGATTAAATTGATTGGTTTTTTGAGTCATTTGAGCCAATCGCGAAAGATGCCCTTCTTCAGCCTTAAAAATAGTTACCTCGATAGATAAACTAGCCAAATAATCATCAATATTTTGGAATATTTTTTTACTTTCGTTCCTATGAAAATTTTCTTTATACTGTTCGGTCTTTTTAATATCTTCTTCTGATAATTCAAAAGTATTAAAATAGGTATGATAAAGTGACCAAAAGTATTGAACTAATTTATGAGGACTCTCAGGAAAGTCAGGTACCTCTACTTCAGGAAGAAGCTCTTTTACTAGTTGCCGTTCTAATGGATTATCGTCAATAAAAACAAAACTATCAGTACTTATATTTAGCTCTTCAGCAATAGATTTTATATTTTCTGCTTTGTTTTGCCAGTTGATACGATAGGCAGATAGTACACTATCATTAATTAGGTTGTTGGGATTATTTTTCCATAATTCTTGCACATCTTCTAAATTGTTTTTACTACAAACGGCAAGAATAATCCCTTTTTTAGAGAGCATTAATAATAATTCTTGGAAGCGTTTAAACGCATTTCCTGGATAGTCTTGACCTAGTTTTACTCCATGTATGCCATCCTCACCTACAACACCGCCCCATAAAGTGTTATCACAATCCAGAACAATACATTTTTTGCGTTTTAGACTGATAAAGTCTAATTGCTGGGCAAACCATCTCTTAAAAGGCTTTGCTAGCTTTGGATTAAGTATCATTTGTGAGGTAAAGAAGAAACGCCAGTCTATTTTTTCTATCAATTGTTCTTCTATAAAGGTATTGATATCCAATATTTTTATATTTCCTTTTTCTAAGGAAAGATTTTTAAGAAACTCATAGTTAAACTGTTGAATAGCTGTTGAAAGTTCATTGTATTTTAACTGCCAATTTTGTTGATAAGTATTAAATAATGTAAGTATTACAACTCTTTGATTTGTAATAAATTGACTAATTAAAGATATTTTAGATTTAATTTCTTCAATCTCTTCAATTTGAGCTTCAGGAGTTTTACTAGGATCTATCTGATAAAATATAACAACTGTATCATACATCTCTACAGGTATAGATACATCTCCATATCCGCTAAAAGAGCAGTTACTATCAAAAAGGTATTCTACAGTATAATTTCTATATATAAAGGTTTTCATTGTTCTAATAATTCAATAAGCCCTATAGAAGGGTGGTACAAAAAGCATATTTTTCGATTATTAAAAGCGACTGCTTCTACAGGAGCAACTACCACAATAAAGCGTTCTTTTTTTAATGTAGCTATTTGTTCTTCTATATCTGCTACTTCATAACATATGTGGTATAATGAGGTTCCTACTTTATTAATAATTTTTGTTACAGGATTTTTTTCATCAGCTGGAGCTACAAGTTCTATTAAATGATCATTTTTATTTTTTAAAAATAGTAAATAGACACCTTGTATAGGATCGTGGATTATCTCTGTGACTTTTTCATATCCTAATGAAAGAAATGCACTAACACTTTTATCTATTGATTGTGTTGCCAATCCGTAATGATGAACTTTCATTATATTATTTAATAATTTAGACTAATATTAATTTGTAACTATAAAATATTAATTGTTATTACCAAACTTAACTACACTTGCTGGATTACCAATATAAGTATGTCCATCTTTTGTGTTTCGTAGAACTAAACTACCAGCTCCAATTATGGTATCATTTCCTATTGTGAATTTTTCTAGAATAGTGGAAGAGCTACCCAAGAAATTTCTGTCACCAATTTTTATATTCCCAGAGATTCTAGCATTGGGCATTATTGTATTATAGTTGCCAATTTTGGTATCATGTCCTACAGAAATAAAACAGTTAAATATATTAAAATTTCCAATATGGATATTACAACTAATAGAACATCCAAAGCCTATAATATTCCCTTGCCCTAAAGACATATTATTTTTGTCAAAAAAAATAATGTCAGGAGCAATTAGGTTAGGAAAATAAATATTAGGTGAGTTTATACTTTTTACAATAACTTCAATTGCAGATGGTTTTGCAATAGCTACAACTACAGCAAGAGATTCTGGATAAGAATTTAAATCTTTTATTCTCCCTAAAACTTTACCATATTCATTTTCATAGCCAATATCCTTTACATCATCAAAAAAACCGATGAAATCCCACTCTTTGCTCTTTTCATTGATAGCATTGATGAGGCATACTACCTCTCTTCCAAATCCACCAGCACCTATGATTGCTATTTTTTTCATTTTTTAATTATTTTGAACTCTTAACATTAAACGGCAAATATAATCAATTTCTTCTTCTGTCAAATCAAAATATAGCGGAAGACAAAGCACTCTTTTTGAAATATCCTCTGTGATAGGGAATTCTACCTTTGGGAGATATGGCAGAGAAGAAGCCAAACTCGGATAAAAATATCTTCGGGTAAAGATTTCATTAAGGTCAAGCTCTGCTTTGATTTTTAATAAAAGCTCCTCTGATTCCAAAACCACAGGATAGTAGGCGTAGTTTTGGGTCGCATCCTTATACCAAGCTACTTTTCGTGCTTTTAGGTTTTTTAGATTTTTATCGTAGCATTCGGATAGTTTTTTGCGTTGGTTGTGGATTGCCTCGGTGTGTTTTAGGTTTGCTAATCCCATAGCGGCGTGAAACTCAGAGTTTTTGCCATTAATTCCCAATTCCGAAAAAGAATCAAATCCAGAAATCCCAAAATTACGAATAGACGCCAGTTTTTTAAGCAAATCAGGATTTTGGGTAATAATCAGTCCGCCTTCCACAGAGTGATAGAGTTTAGTGGAATGTAGGGAACAAGTGGAAATATCACCATATTCAAAAACAGATTTTCCGTTTACTTTTACTCCAAAAGCATGGGCGGCATCGTAGATTACTTTTAAATTATGTTTTTTAGCAATCTGCTCTATTTTAACCACATCACAAGGGTTTCCGTAGACATGCGTAGCCAAGATAGCTTGGGTTTTCTCTGTGACGGCGTCTTCTATTTTGTCTGCATCTATGCATAGAGATTCGGGACAAATATCCACAAATACCGGCGTACAGCCTTCCCACACAATAGAACTTGTAGTCGCCACAAATGAAAACGGCGTGGTTATAATCTCTCCCGTTATACCCAAAGCCTTGATAGCCATTTGGATAGCTACAGTTCCATTGGTTACAAATAATAAATGCTGAACATTAAGGAATTCTTTCAGTTCCATTTCTAACTGACTAGCCAGAGGTCCCATATTAGTAAGCCATTGGCGGTTCCAGATTCCATCTATATATTTTAGATATTCCTCTTTTGGAGGGAGGAAAGGTTTAGTTACAGGTATCATTTACATTATATTTTTACAAATATACTAAATTATCCACATAAATACTTATTTTTGCATAAAATACATATTTTATGTGCGGTATAGCAGGTATTATTAAAACAGGTATAGGAAAAAAGGAAGAATACAAAAGTATTATTAAGAAAATGACCAATGTTATTATTCATCGTGGTCCAGATGATGAAGGAGCAGAGTTTTTTGATAACGCTATCATTGGTTTTAGAAGGCTGTCCATTGTAGATTTATCGCAGGAAGGCCACCAGCCGATGTATTCCTCTACTAAAAATGAGTGCATTAGTTTTAATGGCGAAATATACGGCTACAGGGATATTAAAAAAAATCTCCCAAAATATCCTTTTAAAAATAATACAGATACTGAGGTCATACTGGCGTTATACCAAAAATACGGGAAAGAACTGCCAAAGCATCTTAATGGGATGTTTGCTTTTGCTATTTGGAATGAAGAAAAACAAGAGCTTTTCTGTGCAAGGGATAGATTTGGGGAAAAGCCATTTTATTATGCCTTTGGAGAGAGTGGCGAGTTTATCTACGCTTCAGAGGTAAAGGCAATTTTGGCAAGCGGTTTGGTAAAACCTGTTATAAATGAAGAGGCATTGGCTCATTATCTAAAACACTTGTATTTAGACCGCCAGCAGTGCATATACAAGAATATTTTTGTGCTTCCATCGGCGCATACGCTATTGTATAAAGATGGAAAAATAGAGATAAAAAAATACTGGAAAATTCCTCAGCAGGAAATTGAAATATCAGAAGAAGAAGCAATAGAGAAGCTGAGAGAATTAACGGAAAAATCCATTCAAAAACATATCCATGCCGATGCCAAAGTCGGGGCGTTCCTCAGTGGGGGACTGGATTCGGGGACGGTCGTTGCCCTTTCATCAAAATATACAGATAAACTTTCTACCATTGGTTTTGCCTACGAAGGCGATATGAACGAAATGCCAGAGGCGAGAAAAATGGCAGAAAAATACAATTGTGACCACCACGAAGTCTATATGAACGATGAAGAAATCGCAGAGGTAATGGAGAAAATTTATTCCAAATTAGATGAACCACTAGGAGATTCGGCATTGCCGGCACTATATAAAATATGCGAAAAGGCGCGTGAAGAAATGAAAGTGGTAATCACTGGTAATGGCGGAGATGAACTTTTCGGCGGCTATGGATGGTATCAGACAGAATTAGAAATCATGAAAGAAGGTAAAACCAGCCCTATTCTTCTGCCTTTTTATAAATTAGGTTCGCTAATTTCAGATAAATTGAATTTACAAAAACCATTAGCCTTTTTTAGAAAAAAAGTTTTCTTTGGAAAAAATCCGGATATTGTTACTTTTCATAAGAAAATTTATAATTTCTTTTCTGATGCGGAAATCCGCGAATTGGGAGTAACAGCCGAATATAAAAAAGATTATGGACTGAATTTAGACCCTAAAACGCTGAATACTTGCCTAAACATGGACCTTATGGATGTTTTTCAAGGAGATTTTATGGTAAAGGATGACAGGATTTCTATGATGAATTCCATAGAGCTTCGTAATCCTTTCTTAGACAAGGATTTGGTGGAGTTCTGTGTGTCGCTTCCTGCTAAGTATAAAGTGGATGAAAACCAGCGAAAAATTATCCTGCGAAAGACTTTTGGAGACAAATTGCATCCAGATATTTTAAATAAATCTAAACAAGGGTTTGGTGCACCGAGAGAGCGATGGCTGAGAAAACCAGCAGTTGAAGAATTAACCCAAAAATATCTTAAAAATCCTCAAAATAAAATGTTCCGATACCTTTCCTATGATGCCGTGCAGAAGCATCTTTCCTATGGGCAGAAGCATTGGTCTCTGCTCGTTCTCGGTATTTGGTTTGATAAAGTTTATGCAGGAAATTAAAAGATAAATTATGTGCGGTATCAATGGGCTGGTGTATAAAAATGCAGAAAACACAGATGTTCAGAACATTATAGGAAAAATGAACCAAAAAATCATTCATCGTGGGCCTGATGAAGATGGTTTTTTCGTGGAACATTTGGAAGACAAAACGATAGCTTTCGCCATGAGAAGGCTTTCTATCGTTGATTTATCCACGGGGAAACAACCGATTTTTACCGAAGATAAGAGCAAGGTCATTGTTTTTAATGGTCAGATATACAATTCTGAAGAACTGAAAAAAACACTCGTTCAGAAAGGTTTTGCTTTTTATACTTCTTCTCCTGCGGAAGTGGTGCTAAAACTCTATGAATGTTTTGGTTTAGAGGCTTTTAAGATGCTTGACGGTGTGTTTGCTTTTTCTATATATGATAAAATTTTGGGCAAAATTTTCATCGCTCGAGATTTTTTCGGTGACAAACCACTGCATTACCAGCATTCTGAAAAAGGTCTAATCTGGGCATCAGAGCTGAAATCTATTATTTCCGTTTTGGATAAAAAAACAGAAATAGACAACATAGGGCTGAATCTCTATTTTCAGCTGACCTATATCCCTGCGCCTTTTACTATATATAAGGGAATCAGTAAGTTAGAGTCCAATAGTTTCATAGAATATGATGTAAATACTAATGCTCTTAAAATTCATGAAATTCATACAGAAAAGATTGAAAAACAGCAAATTAGTTTTGATGAGGCTAAGAAAAATGTAAGAAAATTAGTTGAAGAAAGTGTGAGCTCTCGCAGTGTTTCGGATGTTTCGCTGGGGGCATTCCTGTCGGGAGGAGTGGATTCTTCTATTATAAGTCTTTGTTTATCAAAGCAGTCCGATAGTAAGATAGATACTTTTTCCATCGGTTTTGATAAAAAATCTTTTGATGAAACCGAAAAATCAAGGCTCGTGGCGAATCTTATCGGTAGTAACCACCATGAATTCGTGATTTCCGAGAAGGATTTGACTGCCCATTTGGATGAGATTTTGCTGAATTTTGATGAGCCTTTTGCAGATTCATCAGCTCTTCCGAGTTATATAGTCGCTTCTAAAACAGCTGATTATGTGAAAGTTGCCCTTACAGGAGATGGAGGCGATGAGGTTTTCGGAGGGTATAATAAATATTTAATCGGAGGAATTAACCAAAAATATACAAGTCTGGTTCCCAGATTCTTACACCAAAGTGTGCTGAAAGTAGCAAACGCTTTGACCAAACAAAAAGGAGATGAACGAGGACTGAAATTTAAAGTTAGAAAGGCTTTAAATTCAATAGATTATGACCATTTCTTTTTTTATAACATTATAAAATTAGGTTTCACAGACAAGGAAATGTCCATTTATCTCAATGAAAAAGACAGAGTCAAAAATCCTTTGGCGTATTATCAGCAAAGAATCCCAAATCCTAAAAATCTCACGGATTTCAGGAATGTAGATAAGATGATAAGTCTCGAAGGAGACATGATTGTAAAAGTGGATAGAACGAGTATGCTGGCATCTATGGAATGCAGAGCTCCGTTTTTGACCAGAGAGATTTGGAATTACACCCTGAGCCTTCCAGATGAGTATCTGCTGAAAGGAAATAACAAGAAAATGATTCTGAAAAAAGCTTTTGAAAACGAATTTCCAGAGCAGTTTTTGGAAAAGTCTAAAAAAGGCTTTGGAGTTCCTGTCGGAGACTGGCTTAGACAAGGGATGAGAAACGAACTTTTGAGCTATATAGATGATAAATTCCTAGAAGAACAGGATGTATTTGATATTCAGAATATTAAGAGAATAGTTCTCAATCACCTGAATTCCGTAGAGGACAATTCCTTTAAAATCTGGACTTTTTATTGTTTCCAAAAGTGGTATAAAAACATATATTTAGCAACCAAATAAGAAAAATAGTTGGGATAACTTTATAAATGAATGGTTTGTGTAAGTTATTGAAAACCAATAAAAAGTGAATGTGTAGAGAACCTGTTTTTTCTGAACGAAA
>CAUQHD010000005.1:0-22401 GCA_963517805.1 uncultured Flavobacteriaceae bacterium
TTTTCGTATTTTTGCAGAATTAATAACATTTTAGAAATGCTTAATAAAATTGATGAACTTTTAAATGAAGTTAGCCAGTTTCATTCCGTTGTAAAGGATGAAATTGAACAATTCAGAATAAAATATAATGGTAAAAAGGGGATTTTGAATGATTTGTTTGAACAATTCAAGTCTGTTCCAAATGACCAAAAAAAGGAATATGGACAGAAAATCAATATCTTAAAACAAAATATCATTGCTAAATTAGAGGAGTTAAAGGACAGCTCTTCTAAAGAGACTGCGGCTGAAAAAGAGGATTTAACAAGACCTGCTTTTCCTTTGGAACTTGGGGCAAGACACCCTAT
The DNA here is from genome assembly GCA_963517805.1 of uncultured Flavobacteriaceae bacterium. Classification (GTDB taxonomy): domain Bacteria; phylum Bacteroidota; class Bacteroidia; order Flavobacteriales; family Weeksellaceae; genus JABCPE02. Next base: position 345 of record CAUQHD010000005.1, read on the forward strand.
TAGTTTAGTTAAAAACCAAATTATCGATATCTTTAAGTCCATCGGATTTGCTGTTTCGGATGGTCCGGAAATTGAAGATGATTGGCATAACTTCACCGCGCTGAACTTACCTGAATATCACCCAGCAAGAGATATGCAGGATACTTTCTTCATCGAGACAAATCCTGATGTTCTGCTAAGAACTCATACTTCTTCTGTACAAATCAGATATATGGAGCAAAATGAACCGCCTATCCGTATTCTTTCACCTGGGCGAGTTTTCAGAAATGAAGCTGTTTCATCTCGTTCTCATTGTATTTTCCACCAGATAGAAGGTCTTTATATCGATGAAAATGTGAGTTTTGCGGACTTGAAACAAACCATTCAGTTTTTCACTACGGAACTTTTCGGAAAGTCAAAAATCAGAATGCGTCCTTCTTATTTCCCTTTCACTGAGCCAAGTGCAGAGGTGGATGTATATTGGGGGCTAAATTCCGAAACGGATTACAGAATCACGAAAGGAACAGGCTGGCTGGAAATCATGGGCTGTGGTATGGTAGACCCTGCCGTTCTCAAAAATGTGAACATAGACCCTGATAAATACAGCGGATATGCTTTCGGTATGGGAATAGAGCGAATCGTAATGCTTCTTTACCAAATGTCAGATATTCGTATGTTCTTTGAGAATGATATCAGAACTTTGGAACAATTTAAATCTCTATAAAAAAAGAAAGTCAGGACAAAAATCCTGACTTTTTATTTTTAGTATCCAGAGCTGCTCTGTCCCTTCCCTATCAATGCTAATGCGGAGGATGTTCCTATTCGTTTCACTCCCATTTCTATCATTTCTTCTGCTTCTTCTTTGGTTCTGATTCCACCTGCTGCCTTTACTGGCAGGACATCTGCATTGTCCAGCATGATTTTTATGCCTTCTTTGGTCGCGCCGTTTGGTTTTCCATCTTGAGTTTCATAGAAACCAGTAGAGGATTTGATGAAAATATTAGAAAGCTGCTCCTTCGTAAAACTGATAGTCGCCCATTTTACGATGTTTTTAGTAATAGATGCTATCTGCTCATCAGTCAAAGCCGCGATTTCTATAATCCATTTTGCTACTTTGTTATTTTTCATACAAAGCTCTGTGCATCGTAGAAATTCAAATTTAAGCGCTTCCAGACTTCCTTTTTTAAAGGCTTCATAGTTGATTACAAAATCCAGCTCATCTGCTCCATCATCTATCGCCTGCTGAGCTTCTTTCAGTTTTTCGTACACAGGAGCTGTCCCTTCGTGAAAACCTATCACTGTTCCCACTTTCACAGCAGAATTTTTCTCGCTCAAAAACTGCTTAATCTGTTTCACATATTGCGGGCGAATCATCACCGCAAACAGCCCATTATCCGCTGCTTCCTGAGCCAAATCATATACCTTTTTCAATGTCTCTTCCTCAGAAAGTCCTGACTGAGCAGGAGTTTTGAGGTAAGTCGAATCTAAATAATTTCTTGTTTCCATGCCCCCAAAAGTAATATTTTTATTTGAATTTTCTCTCCTAAAATAGATGAGATTGGTCATAAATAAGCATTAGTTTTCCATCAAAAGAAACAAAAACGACAAATCTTCTCGGAGCCTCATTTTTATTTATTTTCAAGAGATTTTAATATTTTCATTTAAAACCCCAGCCGTGTTAAAAATTTAATTATTTTTGTAGCTATGGAAAACAAAATAAAAAAGAAAAACATAGAAGCCGTAAAGAAAGTTCTGCACAAATACCTTAAAGACAAAGGCCTACGGAATACGCCCGAAAGATATACTATTTTGGAGGAAATCTATAATTACGACAAGCATTTCAATGTGGATGACCTTTACCTGAAAATGATGGAGCGGAAATACCACATCAGCAAAGCGACCATTTACAATACAATAGATGTCCTCTTGGATGCGCAGCTCATCCGAAAACACCAGTTCGGAGAAGGCTCTACTTATGAGAAATCTTATTTTGATAAACAGCATGACCATTTAGTCCTCTATAAAGAAGGTACAGAAAAAGAAATTGCAGAGATTATAGAATTCTGCGACCCGAGAATTCAGGCTATCAAAGAGTCCATAGAAGAGGCTTTCGGGGTAATGATAGAAAGCCACACCTTGTATTTCTACGGACGAAAAAAGGAAAACGCTCCGCTTTCTTCAAACTAAATCTACCTCTATGAAAAAGATTCTTTTTTTTACTTTCCTCTGTTTTTCCTCAGCGGCAATGATGGCTCAGGTTGGTTCTGTTAATTCAAAATTGACAAAAGATGACTATTTCCAAGAAAAACAGCCAAAGCAAGAAGAGCCGGTTAAGATAAAAATCATGCATGCCGACCTTACCCAGAAAAAGGCAGATTTGTTCAACGGAAACACTTTCATGTCTGGAAATGTCCAGCTGGAACACAAAGGTTCTATCCTAAAAGCCGATACCGTAATCTTCTACTCCGAAGAAAACTTTGCAAAAGCCATAGGAAATACCGAGCTGCTTACCAACGACGGCAATAAAATAACCGCGGGAGAGATAGAATACGATGGCAACACCCAGAGAGGCATCGCAAGGAAAAATGTAATCCTCACAGACCCTAACCAAACCATAAAAACCGATATCCTCTACTACGACCGCATTCCCAATACGGCTTATTTCAACACGGGGGGAACTATATACAGTAACAACGGCACAATTTGGACGAAAACGGCAACTTACAACATCAACACCAAAATAGTAGATGTCACCGGAAATGTAAATATAGACAACGGACTATACCGCGTGGAAGGCACCAAAATCCTGCAAAACCAAAAGAACAATACCGCAGATTTCCTCGGTCCTACTACCATTTACAATAAAAGGAAACCCTCCAACTATGTCTACACCGAGAAAGGGCAATACAAGATGAACTCCAAGGAGGTCTATCTCAACAAGAATTCCAGAATTCACTACAACGGCAAGATACTCACCGGAAACACCATGTATTACAACCAAAACACAGGCTTCGGAAAAGCCAAAGGCAATGTAACACTGGATGACCCGCGCGAAAGCAGGTTTATCAAAGGAGGATATGGAGAAATCTACGAACTTAAAGATTCCGCGATGATTACCGAAAAACCCTACGCCGTGAAAATCCTTAAGAACGACTCCATCTACTTCTCCGCCGAGAAGATTCTCGCCTACCAAAAACCAGACAGTCTGAACACGAAGAAAAGTTTCCTCAGAGCCTTTCACAAAGCCAGAATGTTCAAGTCTAATGCTCAGGCAAGAGCCGATTCGCTCAGTTTCAACGAGACCGATGGCGAACTCCACCTCATCCGAAAACCCATCCTATGGACGGGCGAAAGACAGGTGACAGGAGATATCATCAAGGCTTATTTTAACACTAAAAACGAAAATCTGGACTCGCTGAAAGTCATCGGAAATGCCTTAGCCATCAGTAAAGTGGATTCCATCAGCCTAAAAGATGAGTTCAACCAAGTAAAGGGAAAATACATGACAGTTTACTTCAAAGAAAATGAAATTCGTTTAGCAAAAGTAACCGAAAATGCACAGGCCATCACCTACGCCGAAAACGAAAACTCCCAAACAAAAAAAATGGACAGAATAGGCATCGCCCTCTCTTCCTGCGGCGAGATAGAAGCCCTTTTTGAGGAAAGGAAAGTCCACATCATCGCTTGTAACATCGGCGCCAATACAGACATCTATCCCATGAGCCAGATAGCGCCAGAGAAAAGGAAATTCCCTGATTTCAACTGGAATACCAAAGACCGGCTGCGCAAATGGCGGGACATCTTCCTTGATTCTCCAGAAAACGAGGAAATCCGATACGAAGCCGACACCCTGCTCTTTGACCAAGCCGAAGCCCAACGAAAAAAAGAGGAAGAAAAACAAAATACCAACAAAGCCAAAAGGGTAAAGAAATAGCTCCGCTCTCTGCACGCTCTTCCGCCTTTTTATCTTTATTAACGGGTTCTGAGGTGGGCACAGACACCTACAAAGGTGGTCATGATAGGTTCCGAGGTGGGCACAGACACCTATGAAGGTGGTTGCAATAGGTTCCGAGGTGGTCATAGATACCTACGAAGGTGGTTGCGATAGGTTCCGAGGTGGTCACAGACACCTACAAAGGTGGTCGCGATAGGTTCCGAAGCGGGTGCGATAGGTTCGGAACCTATCGCAAATGTCTATGAATAGGGGAAAATTGTTTTTTTTATATTTTCTTATATATTTTTGGAGACACCACCAAAATGCTTTGGAAAGTTTCACCGCACCCTGCTCGTAACAATGGGTGTTTAAAGATTTTTTAAACCCAAAAAAAGCAGCCATTTAGACTGCTTTTATCTTATTCTCAATTTTTTTTACTTAGCTGGAGTTTCTTCTAAGGCATTCCAGATTATTTCGGCTTGTTTTTCATAGCCAGGTTTTAGGAAATGAACGCCGTCAGCATTGGCTTCTTTTCGCTGTAGAGCCTTTTGGAAATATCCTATTCCGCCCATTTTGGTATGCAGGTCAAGGAATGAAGTTTTGTTTTCAGCGGCAACTTCTTTTATCCAAGAAGAGATTTCTTTCGCTTTTGCGGATTTTATTTTATTGTCCGTTGGAGAAATCAGAAGAATAGGAAAGCTGGGATTTTCCGCTCTCCAAGTGTTGATAAGCTTTTTAGCATTGTCTTTGAATTCCTGCTTTGTGATGTTGCTCAGGGATTCGTTGGTTCCCAGTGCAATAATCAGGACATCGATATTCAGAGATTTTAATTGTTTAGTTTGCAAAGAATATTTCAAGAAATCGGCATAAGTAGCGCCATTTACACCCACTGTGTTGAAAACCACGCCATTTTTAGCAGTGGATTTCAGGAACTGAAAACCATGCAGAATGTTTCCTTTTTTTCCATTCATATTGATGATGAATTCCTGAGTAGGATTTTTAAACTTAAAGCTGGTGCTGTTTTCCGCGAATTTCCCTTTGCCAACAGGAGTAAGGTTTTCCTCAAACTGCTTGTCGTAGAGGATTTCTACATTTTCCACTTTTATAGTTTGTCCAGCTTTTGCATTTCGGACATTGTTGCCATTGAGTTGAACCAGTCGAGTAGTGACTACATTAAATTTAGCCGCAATTTCAGGGAAAGTATCACCATTTTGAACTTGATAATTCAGAATAGTTTTCTTCGGTTTTATAAAGTTTTTCAGACTTTGAGAAGTTTTGAAAATAGTAAAATCTTCGCCTGTTAGAGCATTATCATTAAAGATTTTCACTTCATCAAAGCTGTCTTTTGGGTCACTGAAATTGATTTCAATGAAAGAATTTCCGTTGTTTCCCATCACAAAGCCCAAAGCTCCCATTTGTGGATAAACATCCTGCTCATAGACCAGACGGAAAGTCTGCCAAGCCTGATTGGAATAAGCCGTGAAATCAATCGCTCCGTTTGAGTTTGCCAAAGGATAAGGGAAAACCGTTCCTCGCCCTGCGTTGCCGTATTTATTTTGGAATCTTTTTCTTAAATATTCTGAAATATACCCTGACTGAATGTGAGAATCTCCGATGAAAAGGACATTCGTAACGGATTCATTTTTATTGAGTTTATCATAGAAAGGCGCTAGATTTTCTGCGTTTTCTATTTTCTGTGCCGATGCAAACACCGAAAAACCGAGACTTATCAACAAAATTTTTCTTATCATATTTTTAGATTTTGGACAAATTTAGTTTTTTTATCACGATAACAAAAAAAGTAACTTGATTAAGTTACTTTTTTGTCCAATTGGTTACAATTCTCTTTCTACATCTTTGTCGCCTCTACCAGAGAGATTTACAAGCACCAGTTGATTTTTATTTTTAAATAATTTCATAGCGAGAGCCACCGCGTGGGAAGACTCTATGGCAGGAATAATCCCCTCCAAACGGGACAAAAGCTGAAAAGCTTCTATGGCTTCTTTGTCCGTTACTGAGAAATATTCTGCTCTTTTGGTGTCTTTCAAGAAGGCGTGTTGAGGGCTTATCCCTGGGTAATCCAATCCTGCTGCGATGGATTCTGATGCGATGGGTTCATTGTTTTCATCAGCCAAGCAGTAGGAGAAAGTCCCTTGGAAAACCATCGGCTTACCATAGTTAAGCGTAGCCGCAGTATGGGAAATTTTGTCCTCTCCACCGCCCTCGGCACCGTATATTTTTACAGATTCATCATTTAAAAACCCTGAAAACAGTCCGATAGCATTAGAACCACCACCGACACAAGCGACAATGCTGTCAGGAAGGCGATTTTCCTTTTGTAAAATCTGCTGTTTTGCCTCATTTCCGATTACGCTTTGGAAATATCCCACGATTTTAGGGTAAGGGTGCGGGCCTACATGAGAACCGAGTAGATAGTAAGACTCTGGATTTTCTATATAATATCCCAAAGCACTATCCACCGCATCTTTCAGGGTTTTTGTACCCGAATCACACGAAACAACTTCCGCTCCTAAAAGTCTCATTCTCTTTACATTCAGAAGTTGTCTTTCAATGTCTATTGCACCCATGAAGATTTTGCAAGGAATGTTTAATAAAGCACAAGCTGTAGCTGTAGCCACACCATGCTGCCCAGCTCCTGTTTCCGCGATTACTTCTTTCGCTCCCATTTTCTTCGCTAAAAGAATCTGCCCAATGGCATTATTTATTTTATGAGAACCCGTGTGGTTTAGGTCTTCTCTTTTGAGATAAATTTTAGAGCCTACATAATCACTGAGATTTTTTGCGAAATAAAGAGAGGATGGTCTTCCCACGAAGTCTTTTAAAATTTGAATAAATTCATTTTTAAAATCATCAGTTTTTGTAATTTCATCAAAGAATTTGCTCAGTTTCTCTAATTGTCCCGCTAAAACAGGAGGCACGAAAGCTCCGCCATACTCACCATAATTACCATTGTAAGAAAGCATTTCTGCTATTGGTTCTACATTGATTACTTCTTTTTGCCCTTGGGCGTTGTTTGTTGTTGTCATATTTTTATTATTTAAAATTATTATTCGATTATAAAAAACAAAAAGCCGCTAGGAAGTTCTCCTAACGGCTTTTATATATTTTGATAAAAATAAAATCTTCTTTCTTTACAAATATAAAAAGTCGAACTGAACACCCTCGTTTCTGAGACTGCCAACTTGCCACCATATATTATTTGTAAAGTTTATCATTTTATTTATTTTAATCACAAAGGATAATACCAGAGTTATTATTAAATTCTATCACACCCCCGTTAATAGGAAAAGTGTAGCAGTTGTTTCGCTGTGGTTCTGCTGTGAAAAACTTAGCGTAGTTCTGATTTTCTATTTTAGAAGTAATTAGTTTTACTTTGCCTGTTCTTAGAGAAGATACCACTGGGGCGTGGTCATTCAAAATATGAAATTCGCCCAATTCTCCAGGAAGTAGGATAGATTCTACTTCTCCTTCGAATACCACAAGCTCTGGTGTTAATATTTTAATGTTCATATTTATATCAGATTTGAAATTTGAAGTTTGAAATTTGAAATTGAATTTTCATCAACCTCAAATTTCAAATTCCAAATCGTTGAATAATTTATGCGTTTTCAGCAAGCATTTTTTCTCCTGCTTCTATGGCCTCCTCGATAGTTCCTTTAAGGTTGAAACAAGCTTCAGGTAAGTGATCTAATTCACCATCGATGATCATGTTAAATCCTTTGATAGTGTCTTTAATATCCACTAATGCACCTGGAATACCTGTAAACTGCTCAGCTACATGGAATGGCTGAGAAAGGAATCTCTGAACTTTTCTTGCTCGGTAAACTACCAATTTATCTTCTTCAGAAAGTTCTTCCATACCCAAGATAGCAATGATATCTTGAAGTGCTTTATATCTTTGTAGAATTTCTTTTACTCTTTGTGCGCAGTTATAGTGCTCTTCACCGATAATTTCTGGAGCCAAGATTCTAGAAGTAGAGTCTAGCGGATCCACTGCAGGGTAAATACCTAATGATGCAATCTTTCTTGAAAGTACCGTAGTAGCATCAAGGTGAGCAAAGGTAGTTGCTGGAGCAGGGTCTGTCAAGTCATCCGCAGGTACATATACAGCCTGTACAGATGTAATAGATCCATTTTTAGTAGAAGTAATTCTCTCCTGCATCGCACCCATCTCAGATGCCAATGTCGGCTGGTAACCTACCGCAGATGGCATACGCCCAAGAAGTGCAGACACCTCAGAACCTGCCTGAGTAAAACGGAAGATGTTATCCACGAAGAAAAGTACATCTCTACCTTGTCCAGTTTCTCCTCCATCACGGAAGTATTCTGCTAGAGTAAGTCCAGAAAGAGCAACTCTCGCTCTCGCTCCTGGCGGCTCATTCATCTGACCGAATACGAATGCTGCTTTAGAATCTTTCATTTGTTCTAAATCAACTTTGCTCAGATCCCAACCTCCATTTTCCATAGAGTGCATGAAATCTTCACCATATTTAATAATACCAGATTCCAACATCTCTCTCATCAAGTCGTTTCCTTCTCTGGTTCTTTCTCCTACACCTGCAAACACAGAAAGACCTCCGTGTCCTTTAGCGATATTGTTAATCAATTCCTGAATCAATACGGTTTTACCTACACCCGCACCTCCGAACAATCCGATTTTTCCTCCCTTAGCATAAGGCTCAATAAGGTCAATAACTTTGATACCTGTGAAAAGAACCTCTGCAGAAGTAGAAAGTTGTTCGAATTTAGGAGCTTCTCTGTGAATTGGTAAACCATTCTCTTTAGAAAGAGCAGTAATACCATCAATAGTATCACCTACCACATTGAATAATCTACCATTAATACCATCTCCTACTGGCATTGTAATCTGCTTACCTGTAGCAACTACTTCTTGACCTCTCTGAAGCCCATCTGTAGCGTCCATAGCAATACATCTTACCATGTCTTCGCCAATATGTTGTTCAACCTCAAGAACGAGTTTCTCTCCATTATTTTTAACTACTTCAAGGGCGTCATAGATTTTTGGTAATTCTTCAACCTCTTGAAATACAACATCAATTACTGGACCGATGATTTGTGAAATCTTTCCTTTAATATGGTTTGCCATTTCTAAAATTTTTCTTGTTTGCAAATATAGTGAAAGTTTATAAAATAACATTGTTAAAAAAGAAGATTTTTATCATATTTGCGACAAATTTTTATCAATTGAAAATTATAAGAGATTTATCTGCTTACAAAAGCCCTGATTTTACTGCTGTTTCCATAGGAATGTTTGATGGCGTACATCTTGGTCATCAGTCCGTTATCAGCCTTTTGAAAGAGAAAGCTAAGGAAAAAAATCTAAAAACGGCTTTGTTATCTTTTTGGCCGCATCCGAGAAAAATTTTAAATCCAGAATTGGAAATCCACCAGCTGAATACTTTGGAAGAAAAAGAAGCTCTTTTGGAAAAAGCGGGTGTGGAACTGCTTTTTTTACAGGAATTTAGTGAGGATTTTAGAAATATGAATGCAGAGGATTTTGTGAAAGAAATTTTGGTTAAAAAACTTCAGGCTAAATATATTGTAATAGGGCACGACCATAGTTTTGGAAAAGGGAAAAAAGGAAATTTTGAACTGCTCCAAAAAATGGGAAATGAATTAGGTTTTGAAGTGGAACAATTAGAAGAAATAAGTATTGAAAATCAAGATATTAGTTCTACTGAAATAAGGCTAGCACTTTTGGAAAGTAGAATAAAGGATGCCAATAGGCTGCTGGGATACACTTATAATCTGTCTGGTGAAGTTATTCATGGTAAAAAATTAGGACGAAAAATAGGCTTTCCTACGGCAAATCTAAAAGTAGATTCCACGAAACTTCTTCCTAAAAAAGGTGCTTATATAGTGGAAGCGTGGCTTGATAATCAATATTATAAAGGAATGCTCAGTATTGGGACGAATCCGACAGTCGGCGGAGAAAAACTCTCGGTGGAAGTGTATATTTTGGATTTTGATAAAGATATTTATGGTAAAAAATTGACTGTAAATTTCAGGGATTTTCTCCATGAAGAGATAAAATTTGACAATCTTGACCAGCTTATACACGGGCTGAATGAAGACAAAAAAATAACTGAAAATTATAATTTCTAAAAGAAAAAGCCGAAGTTTTCTTCGGCTCTTGTTTTTTTAATTAAAAATCCATTGTAAATGGTTCTTCTTCTTTGCTTTGAATTCCCAAAGCTTCATAAATATATTTAAAAGTAGACAGAAGAACAGGCTTTCCACTGATAATAGCCACATCATGCTCAAAGTGGGCAGAAGGTTTATTGTCCAAAGTCGTTACAGTCCAGCCGTCATCATGGAATTTTACTTTTTCTGTTCCTAAGTTTATCATCGGTTCTATCGCTAGGACAATGCCGTCTTTTAGGACTTTTCCAGAGCCTTTTCTACCGTAGTTCGGCACTTGTGGGTCTTCGTGCATTTCCCTTCCTAATCCATGCCCAACTAACTCACGCACAACGCCGTAGCCTTCTTTCTCACAGTAGGTCTGGATAGCATTAGAAATATCTCCTACACGCTTTCCGCGGATACATTGTTCGATGCCTTTGTATAAAGATTCTTTGGTGATTTTAAGGAGTTTTTTGGTTTCTTTCGCGACTTCTCCTACCTCAAAAGAATAGGCGTGGTCACCGTAAAAACCATTCATATAAACGCCACAATCCACAGATAGAACAGTTCCTTCCTCTATTGGATTGTCATTCGGAATACCATGCACCACCTCTGAATTTGGTGAAATACAAAGCGAATTTGGGAAACCATACATGCCTAAAAAAGCAGGTTTTCCGCCATGATCCATAATGAAATCATGTGCCAATTTATCCAAATAAAGAGAAGTAATCCCAGGTTTGATTTCCTTTGCCAGCATGCCCAAAGTCTTGGAAACCAGCTGAGCGCTTTCCCTCATTAAACGGAGTTCGTCTATTGTTTTTAACTGAATCATTTTTAATTTTTTACCAGAACCAACCTTTTTTTCTTTCTTTTTTCAATTTTGAATAGGCCTGAACTTCGCCATTTGAAATCCCAAATTCTATTTTTTGAGTGATGATTTCATAAACCTCGCCCCAGCCTGGGAAACCGCCTAGATTTCTGTCATCTATAAAAACATCTGCATCTATTTTTCTTGACTGTGTATCTCCATCGAAAATTTCCCCTTCGTAGCTTGAATTTACGGAATAAAACTCTATTCCATTTTTTTTGCAGAATTCCACTGCTTCCTCCAAAGCCTCTCCACTTCGGTAAGTCCAGAGAATAAGTCTGTATCCGTTCGCCTGAAGCTGTCTCAGCGTTTCAAATGCAAAAGGCTGAGCTCTCCCAATGCTAGGATAGGCGTCTTCCACGATAGTTCCATCAAAATCTATTGCTAATTTTTTGTTATTTAGTTTCATATTAACTTTATTTTATTTCCAAAGAATAAGTTCTTCTTCTTTTATGATTTGTCGGATGATAGTCTTGCCAAAGAGCCTGAATACTTGCGTTTTCCTCTAATTCTGGATTGGTTTCCAAAAACTTTACGCCTTTCTTTTTGAAAGTTTCATAGATTTCTTTAAAAATAATCGCTGTTATGCCTCGTTTTTGGTATTGCGGATGAATCCCAATCAGATAGAAATTTGCTCTGTCGTTTTTCTTTCCTGCGTTCAAGAGATGCCACCAGCCGAAAGGAAAAAGTTTTCCTTTAGCCTTTTGTAAAGCCTTGGAATAAGAAGGCATAGTGATGGCGAAAGAAATCAGACTGCCGTATTTGTCTTTGATGCAGACAATGTAGTCTTTATCTATGAATTTAAAATATTTTTCTTTATAATGTTTAATCTGTTCCTGAGTAATCGGTGTATAGGTAGAAAGATGCTTATAAGTGTCATCTAGGAGCTTAAACATCGGTTCTACCAATGGGAGAATGTCTTTTTTTGATTTGAATTTTACGAGTTCTAGTTCGTATTTTTCAGCGATAAGGTTGCTGAATTTTTCTACCTTGTCAGGTAGAGTATCAGGGAAATTGATTTCAAATTCCACCCATTCTTTTTCTTTCACTAAGCCCAGCTGCTCCATATGTTTAGGATAATAATCAAAATTATAAATCCCAATCATCGTTGCCAATTTGTCAAAACCTTTGGTGAGCATTCCTGCTTTGTCCAAATTTGTAAAACCCATTGGGCCTTCTATTTTAGAAATACCTTTGGATTTAGCGTATTCTATTGCAGTGTTTATCAGTGATTTAGAAACTTCTATGTCGTCTATAAAATCCAGCCAGCCAAATCTTACCTTTCGGATACCGAGCTCTTTTTCCTCTTTGTGGTTTATCATTACAGCTATCCTTCCTACGATATTTTTGCCTTTATAAGCCAGAAACTGAGCCGCTTCAGAATATTGTAAGGCAGGATTTTCTTCTTTTACCCAAATACTTTTTTCTTCATTGATGAGTGGCGGTACATAGTAGGGATTTCCCTTATACAACTCCATTGGAAACTTTATAAAAAGCTCCAAATCAGATGAATTAAGTACTTGTTTTACTTTTATATCAGACATTCTCTTTTTTAAATATTCTGCAAAAATAAGATTATTTATTTTTCTATAACGAATAAGAACCAAAAATTATGACAAAATGTGCTTTGGCATAGTTTTTATATTAAAATAAATTCAGTAAAATATAGTATAGAGATGATTTATTTAATTTTAGGTGTAATTTTTTTGGCGAGTATGTTTGTTCAAAATAAACTAAAGTCAAAATTTGCTCATTATTCAAATGTAAGATTACAAAACGGAATGTCTGGTAAAGAAATCGCTGAAAAAATGCTGGCGGACAATGGTATCCACGATGTGAAGGTGATTTCTGTAGCAGGACAGCTCACAGACCACTATAACCCAATGGATAAAACAGTAAACCTCTCTGATGTGGTTTATAACGAAAGAAATGCAGCTGCTGCGGCCGTAGCAGCCCATGAATGCGGACATGCCGTACAGCATGCTGTGGGATATTCCATGCTTCAGCTTCGTTCCAGATTAGTTCCTATCGTGAATATTAGTTCGCACTTGGTTCAGTTTGTGATGATGGCTGGTGTTGCCATGCTGGCAGCTCAGATGGCTTTGGGAAAGACAGTTTTACTGATAGGAGTTTTGCTATTTGCGATGACTACGCTGTTTGCATTCGTAACTCTTCCAGTGGAATATGATGCCAGCAATCGTGCATTGGCATGGCTGAAACAGACAGGAACTGTAACTCCGCAAGAAATGGAAGGTGCAGAAGACAGCTTAAAATGGGCAGCGAGAACATATTTAGTGGCAGCGTTAGGCTCTTTGGCTCAGCTTTTATATTACGCTTCTATGCTTTTAGGCGGCAGCAGGAGAGAGGAATAATTTTTAGATAAATTTAAATGTAACTTGATACATCTCGGATAAAATATCTGAGATGTTTTCTTTTTGTGAAGTTTTGATAAATGCTGTGATAGAGCAGGTCTCCTGTGTGTTAAAATTTACAACTCGTGCATCGAATTTGTTCAGTAATGAGAAAATTACATTCTGTTGAGAAAAATTGAATTGGATTTCTATTTCAGTTTCTAATTCTTTTGTGATGATTTTTGCTTCTTCCAGAGTTGCTTTTGCACTTTCTTTATAGGTTTTTACGAGTCCTCCGACGCCTAATTTTGTTCCCCCGAAATACCTTACAATAATCAATAAAACATTGGTAACATCGTGCGCAAGCAGTTGATTATAAATAGGCGGTCCTGCGCTTCCCGAAGGCTCTCCATCATCATTGATACGGTAATTTTCCCCATTCAGCCCCAGCCGAAAAGCATAGCAGTGGTGGGTAGCTTTTGGGTGTAACTCCTTGATTTTGTTTAGTTTTTCTTTATAATCATTTTCAGAAAGAATAGGGTAGGCAAAACCGATAAATTTGCTTCCTTTTTCCTTAACTAAAACATTTTCAATGGGTTTCTCTATGGTTTGATATTCGTATTTCATTTACTGATTTTGAAAATGATAGAGTGTATTGTCTCGCAATTTACTGATTTTATTTGGCTTTGGGCTGAAAACAGGCACTTTGGTTCCGTTTTTTAAATTTATATTATCGGCTTTAATGACAAAAGCTTCGTCCCAAATTCCAGTATCGATGAACTGCTGTAAAGTAAAACTTCCACCTTCCACAATTACCGATTGTATCTGCTCTTCCCACAATTTTTCCAGAAGATTTTTTATGAAGTTTTCTCTTTCTATTTTGATGAATTTTATGTTTTTTTTCTTCTCATTTTTGATTGAATTAAAAACCAAAGTAGGCGCTTCATCATTATAAATATTGAAATTCTGGGGAACTTCTAAATTTAAATCAATTAAAATTCGTACAGGATTTTTTCCAAAAACTTCCCTCGTGGTAAGGCTGGGATTGTCATTTAGCGCTGTGTTTTTCCCAACTAAAATAGCGTGTTCATCGGCTCTTAACTGGTGAACCCATTGTTTGGCTAATGAATTGCTGACCGCTGTTGGTTTAAAGTCTTTATCCAAAAATCCATCCTCTGATTCAGCCCATTTTAGGATGATATAAGGTCTTTTCTTTTGATGAAAAGTGAAAAATCTTTTGTTGAGTTCCCTGCATTCATTCTCTAAAACTCCTGAAACTACCGCTATTCCCGAATCTTCTAAGATTTTTTTCCCTTTTCCATCTACTTTTTCGTGAGAGTCCAGAGTTCCTATTACAACTTTCTGAAAACCAATTTCTTTGAGTTTTAGAGCACACGGCGGCGTTTTCCCAAAATGGGCACACGGCTCCAAAGAAACATAAATGGTGGAGTCTTTCAGTAAAGTTTTATCTTGAACAGAGTCTATTGCATTGATTTCTGCATGAGGCTTTCCTGCTTTTTGGTGGTATCCTTCGCCTATTATTTTCCCATTATGGACGATGATAGCGCCGACCATAGGGTTGGGATAGGTTTTTCCGACAGCTTTTTTGGCGAGTTCTATACATCGCCTCATGTAGATTTTATCTTGCATTTTTAGATTTTGTCTAAAACTTAATATTCTCCCAAAATTGGAAGAATATTAAGAATATGTTTAAAAAAGAATTATTCGCCAGTGATAAGCTTATGAAGACTCTGTTTTAGGCTTTCTATCAGAGCTTTTTTCTCATCTATTTTGTCATAAGTATCTTTTAGCAGAGGATTTTCTCGCGAAGGATTGTTAAAGAAATTGATATTGTTTTCTAACTTAACCACTTCCGCCTCTAAATCAGCTATTTGGCTCTTTATTTTTCTTGCTTTATCAGTAAGCTGGGCTTCTGTAAGATTATCTTCTTTTAAGTCAAATACATTGATTTTGTTTAATTTAAGTTTTTCTTTCAGAACTTTATTAAACTCATTGTTGATGCTCATTTTATTTCTTGGAACTTTACCGATGCTGTCCCAAGAGCTCTTGATCTGCTCTATTTTTTCTACGCTTCCTTCTTCATCGTTTATTTGCTTTAATTCTTCGAGCAAAGCTTTCTTTTGATGGTAATTTTGTTTCCAGTCATCCGTTGTAGAAGCGTTTTTCTCACGGAAATTATTGAAAAATGTATTACAAGCATCACGGAAATCATTCCAAACTTTATTTGCTTGATTTTTAGGAACATGTCCTATATTTTTCCAGTCTTCTTGTAACTTCTTAAACAAAGGCACGGCAGTATCCCAATCCTCAGAATGCATGTTGTCCTGCGCGATGGAAATCAGTTTTTGTTTTTCCTCTAAATTGACATGCTGTGAGTTTTTTAGATTTTTATAAAAATCATTTTTCTTAGCATTAAAGGCTCTAAGAGCGGTTTTGAACTCTGTCCAGTTTTGGTTGGATAATTTTTTAGGAACATTGCCCAGTTTTAAAAACTCACTGCGAAGCTGTTCTACCTGCTTTATCGCTTGTTGCCAAAAGTTGTGATTAAGAGCCTCTTTCGAAGAAACGAAATCTTTCAGTTTTGCGATGATTTCATTTTTCTTTTCCAAAGCCTTCTGCTGTTCCACTTCTATTTGAGCCAGAAGTTCAGATTTTCTCTCGTGAATTTTATTAGAAATTTCTTTGAAAACTTCCCAAGTGCTGTCACGAAACTCTTCCGCCACAGGCTCGGCTTCTTCTTTCCAAAGTCTGTGTAGGTATTGCAGCTCATTCAGTGCTTTTTGGACAGAAACTTCATTTATTAGTTCTTCTGCACGAGCGATGATGCTTTTTCTTTTTTCTAAATTGTGTGCATATTCCTGCTCTCGGTATTCTTTATTTAAATCCAGCATTTGGTAAAACTGATTCAAATGATGGAAGTAATTGTGATTCAGGTTTTTAAATTCAGATTTTGCAACTGCTCCAGCATTTGCCCATTCTTCTTTGATTTCTCTGATTGCACGGAATAGGTTGGTATTAGGCTCAGTATTGATGTAGAGATTTTTGAGTTTTTCTATGATTTGGTTTCTCTTTTCCAAATTTTCTTGGTGCTCTTTTTCTTGATTTTTGTTAAAGGCATCCAATTTTTCCTTGAAAATACTGACCAAAGCAGAGTATTTGGACTGCTCTGGATGTTCGTAAGAGAAATCTTCCATATCATTCCCTTCCTCCACAAAATCGTGTTTTTTATCCGCGATTTCATCTTGAATAAGGTGATGAGCTTTGTCTTTTAACTGATTGAATTTTTTAGCATGAGCCCCCGCATCTGGCTTATTTACGATGTTTTCCATTTCGGATAAAAGTTCTTTCACAGAGAGCGTATCCAGAGCTGTCTGCTCATTTTCTTCTATTTCTTCGTAAGAATTTATATCTAAAAATTCTTCGTTTTTGTTTTCCATTTCTGTACTCATTACAATCAGTTTTTTGTTTAATACTAAGCTCCAATTTTGAGGATTAAAAAATGCCTCAACATTTCAAGGCACTAAATTAAAGGTTTTTTACTTAAAATTCCAAATTTCCCACGCTTTTTCTGCTTGTTGTTCCAGCATAAGAAGTCCATTCATCGTTTCGGCTCCCATTTCATGAGCTTTTCTAAGGAACTGAGTCTGAGGAGGATTGTAGATTAAATCTATGACCACATGTTGAGAAGAAATCCCACCGAAAGGAAAGGGAAGGCTCTGCTCCATATTTGGGAAAGTGCCTACTGGCGTGCATTGGATGATGATTTTATGCTCTTTTACGACTTCCTCCGAAAGGTTTTCAAAATTAAGTTCTGTTTTCCTTGAAACTATTTGATAATCAATATTATATTTATCAAAAATATATTTCACCGCCTTTGCAGCTCCTCCGTTTCCTAAAATCAGCGCCTTTTCTGATAGGATTTTTGGGTAAATCAATAAGGATTTTTCAAAACCAAAAACATCTGTATTGTATCCAATTTTTTTTCCATTTTTGATTAAAATACAATTGACCGCGCCTATTTTTTCGGCTTCATCACTCAGTTCATCTAAAAAAGGAATCACCTGTTCTTTGTAGGGAAT
Source organism: uncultured Flavobacteriaceae bacterium (assembly GCA_963517805.1). Lineage (GTDB taxonomy): Bacteria > Bacteroidota > Bacteroidia > Flavobacteriales > Weeksellaceae > JABCPE02. The sequence goes on from CAUQHD010000005.1 coordinate 17,742, forward strand.
GGTGACATTCAACCCTCTGAGATTATCTATGTTAAAGATTTCTTCCACTTCTTCAACTTGCTGAATATCAAATAAATCATAAGAATAATCCAGCAAAGATAACTGATTGAATTTTTGTTCAAAATATTTTTTTGAAAACGAATAGGAAATATTCTTTCCGATAAGCCCAAATTTCATCATTTTTATTGGCTTTAAAACTAATTGGATGACAAATGATGTCTATTCACTTTGGAGAAAATCCAAGAAACCATCAGTCCGAAGAAAAATGCTGATGATATGACAATCAGGTAGTTATATAAAGTTATTTTCACAGGGAAAGGCAAATCCAGCCCTACCGATGCCTTGAAAAAGCCTGTCTGTATCTGTAAAATACAAACTAAAGTTCCTAGTATTAGCCCAAAGAAAACGCCTAAACAAACAATCAGTGCGCCTGTATAGAAATAGGTTTTTCTCAGTTGTGAAAATGTAAAACCTAACGAAATCAGTGATTTAGCTTGTTGTTTTTTGTCCAATTGCAGGATGATAATTGCGCCTGCAAGGTTGAATGTCGTGATGAAAATCACCAAAATAAAGATTAAATAAATAATCAGTTTTTCGGTGTTTATCATTTTCCAAAACGCCTCGTTTTCCTCCATTTGTGTATTTATTATAATATCTTCTTTTTCCAATTTTTCCAAGAGAGAACGCTTCACTGTATCCGCTTCATCTGGGTTTTTCAACTTTATAACAATTTGATAAACAGCATTATCAGGAAGTTGTAATATTTCTCTGGCAAGTTCTATTGGAGAGAAAATATAATTATTAAACTGCTCATTTTGAGAGAAAATCCCAACCACATAGATATCTTTTTTATTAAAAATATCTTCTTCCTTATTGATAAGCCCCTCGCCTGATTTTGGAACAAAGATAGCGGCAGGATCGGCGTGAGCTTTTTCACTTATAGGAATCGCCAGGCGGTTATTAAGAAACCCCTCCATGATGACCTCATCTTTGTAATCAAAGGACAAATAAGTCCCGTAAATAACGGATTTATTGATAGGATTGACCTCGGTGTATAAAGAATCTACTCCCCGTAAATGGGCTATTTCGCCGTTTCCATTATAGCTTACATACACTTTTTCTTCTATTACATTAGAAAAGCTCTTTATTCTTTCCTCTGTTTTAAGAATAGAAGTAATATTTTTAGGATTTGGAAGAAGCTTGCCTTTAGCCTTTATAGTGATATCTGCATGAAGATTGGCCATCAGTTCTTTGTTCATATCCTCTAATCCGGAAAAAATAGAGATTATGATAAACATACTAGACACAGCCACCATCATTGCCGCAGCCGCCAGCCCCGTGATAAAAGAAACCGCCTGACTGCCCTTTTTAGCAATTAGATAACGCAGAGCTATATAAAAAGGCGTATTCATGGTTATAAAATAGGATTGTCTCCCAGTCCTTTTAGTTCTTTTTCTAATTTTTCTACATCATCTAATGTTGTGTCAAGGTAAAAATTAAGCTGAGGAATGCTTCTTACCTGCTTTGCCATTTTCTGCCCCACAAAGTTTCTATAAAACGGCTTATTTTCCTCTATCTCCTTCATAATAGGCTCTCTGAAGGACTGCGGAAAAATACTGAGATAAATTTTAGCAATTCCTAAATCTGCGGTTACCTTAACATCTGAAACACTGATTAAAAATCCTTTTTGGCTCTCAGAAGCCTGTCTTAGAAAGAGTTCCGCAAGGTCTTCCTGAATAATTTGCGCTATTTTTTTTTGTCTGTTACTTTCCATATTGTGCAAAGATAATATTTAAATAGATAATTAAACACATTTTATATTTAGAAAAACACCATCTTCATGAGTTATCTTGAACTTATTTATATTTTACATGATATAAATAAGTTTTATCTACAAATTTCCCTATCTCAGCGCCTCAAATGTATTTCCTTGTCTGATGTCTCCTGTGTTATATCCTTTCATGAACCATTCTTTTCTCTGTGCAGAAGAACCATGCGTAAAGGCTTCTTGGTTTACATAACCTTGGGAACGCTTCTGGATATTGTCATCTCCCACCGCTTCAGCAGCACTGATGGCAGCATCTATATCTTTGGAATCCAAGAAATTTTCTCTGTTATTACTTCTTCTAGCCCATACTCCTGCATAAAAATCGGCTTGAAGTTCCACCGCTACAGAATTTTTATTGATTTCAGCTTCTGAAAAACGACCACTTCTTCTCATTTTATCAGATTTCTGTAAAGTTCCCAAAAGATTTTGAACATGGTGCCCCACCTCATGCGCCATAACATACGCCACCGAGAATTCTGTTACTTTAGCTCCATATTTACTTTGAAGTTCATTAAAGAAACTCATATCCATATATATAGTCTCATCAGCTGGACAATAGAACGGCCCCATCGCTGCTTGGGCTGTACCACATCCTGACTGGGTAACTTGCTCAAACATCACCACTTTTGGTTTTCTGTACTCCAAACCATGTTCCTGAAAAATCTCTGTCCAAGTTTCCTCTGTCTCAGCCGTTACCATTCTCACAAATTCATAGGTTTTAAGTTCTTCTTCTGTCAGCTGTCTTTGTTCTGTCTGTGTCTGACCTTGCATAACGCCACTGTTGTTCAGCACCGCCGAAGGGTCGCCTCCTAAAAACATCACTACTAGTACCATAACTATCGTTCCTAGTCCACCACCTATCATCATTCCTTTACCACCGCCCTTTCCTCTGCGGTCTTCCACATTGTCACTTCTGTCGTTTGTCCATTTCATAATTTTAATAATTTTAAAAATTCTACTTTTTTATAAAATACCTAAAAACCAAATATTTCGTTTGATAATAATTGTTTTTCTGAAACTTTGCTCTTCTTCTAAAACTTTCTGGGAACTGAGCATAAAATCCTAAATGTCCTCTGAAAACTGCCCAAAGATGCGAAATTCCCTCTTTATATGCAAGATAAATGCCAGCCGCCACATCTAAAACTAATCGTAATGGAATTATCCAAAACAAAGCCCAAAAAGGTAGGTTTTTGACCAGCATAGAGAGATTATTTCTTATGTTCAGAAAGGTTTTTCTTGGATTTTGTTTGTTTAAAGTTCCACCGCCTACATGATAAATCGTGGATTTCCCTGTATAAAATATTTTTTTACCCAAATTTATCAGCCGCCAGCAAAGGTCTATTTCCTCCTGATGGGCAAAAAACCGCTCATCAAATCCGCCAGCCTGCCAAAAATCACTCTTCCTTATAAAAAAACAACAGCCCGACGCCCAGAAAATCTCCGTTTCGTCATCATACTGCCCTTTATCCTCCTCTAAATCATCAAAAACACGCCCTCGGCAGTAGGGATAGCCCAAATTATCTATCAAACCGCCTCCTGCTCCTGCAAATTCAAAGTAATTTTTCCTATCGTAAGAAAGAATTTTGGGCTGAATAGTCGCTATTTCTGGGTTTTGCTGAAATAAATCCAAAACAGGTTCCAGCCAGCCCTCTGTAACTTCTACATCGGAATTGAGCAGACAGTAGATTTCTTCCTCCACCTGTTTCAGCCCTTCATTGTATCCTCCTGCAAATCCTGAATTTTGAGTATTCTGAATTATTTTTACTGAAGGAAAATCATTCTCTAAAAACGAAACGCTGTCATCCGTAGAGGCATTATCCACGACATAAATTTGTGCAGATTCAGAATATTTGAGAACCGTAGGCAGGAATTTTTCCAGCCAGCTTTTCCCATTCCAGTTTAGGATTACAACAGCAATTTTTTTCATCAAAAAAAGTATTTATTCCTCATATTTTTTGATATCGTTCTGATATTTCCATCTTCGGTGAGACCAGAGCCAGTTGTCTGGGCGCTCGTTAATGGTTTCTTCCAGCATTTTATGGAATTTTCTCACCACTTCATATTCTTTAAACTGCTCTCCATCAGGGTAAATTCGGTGATAACTCACTTCGTAATAGCCTCGTTTTACTTTTTTCATTTCACAGTAGATAAAAGCCAAATCCAGCCTTTGTGAAAGCTTGTCATAACCGATGAAAACAGGAGTTCTCTGATTTAAAAACTTTAATCCGTAATAAACCTCGGAGAAATGCGGCGTTTGGTCAGCCACGAACATATATGCCGAATTCCCATCAACAGGAGTTCTCAATATATGTCTGATAATTTCACGGGAGTTCAGCGCCTTATTCCCGAAACGATTTCTGATGAGTTTCACTTTCTCCTCCCAAAAGTCATTATTTACCTTTCTATAAACAGGATGGCAGTTTTCTTGTGGGATAATTTTCGCAAAAGCGTTAATCCACTCCCAGTCAAAAACATGCCCTGCCAAGATTATCACATTTTTTCTTTCGGCTTTGGCTTGATGAAAAAGTTCTTGGTTAATGTGTTTCACACGCTTTCCCAGCTCTTCTTCGCTGATTGTCATCGCTTTCACCGTTTCTACGATGTAATCCGAAAAATTACAGAAAAATTTCTTTTGGATTTGTTTAAGTTCCTTTTCACTTTTGTCAGGAAAAGAATTTTTTAAATTTTCATAAACGATTTTTTTTCGGTAACCAATGATATAATAATTAACGAAAAAAATAATATCCGAAATGATATACAACACGCCCAGCGGCAGTTTTGATGCTAAATAAACAATATGAAAAAGTAAATTATTCAATGTATAAATTTTGG
>CAUQHD010000006.1:0-22091 GCA_963517805.1 uncultured Flavobacteriaceae bacterium
GGGCTTATAGTGGCTACGCCTTCGGGGTCTACGGCATATTCGCTCAGCTGTGGCGGGCCTATTATAGAGCCAGAGAATGATAATCTTTCTCTTACGCCCATCGCTCCGCACAACCTAAATATGCGCCCTATTATCTTAAAAGACAATGTGGAAATAAAACTAAAAGTCTCCAGCAGGCTGCCGCTGTATTCGCTGGGCTTGGATTCTCGGCTTTATCATATGAATGAGGAAGATGAACTTGTTTTGAAAAAGGCGGATTTTAGCCTAAATCTTATTTTCCCGAAAAATGTCAGTTTCTATGAAACTTTGAGACAAAAACTTCTCTGGGGGAATGATAAAAGAAATTAAAAATCAATATATTATGAAAATAGTAAATACACAAATTAGAACAGAAGAACCGCTTACTTGGGATGAAATCAAGGAACTTATAACGACAGGAATTTACGAGGAAGATTTTATAGTTCTTTTTGATAAAAAAAGTAAAAACTATGTCCAAATGGCTGAAGATGAGCAGAGCTTTGTAGTGGAAAGCAGAGTTTATGATGGAGGAAATTTCACGCATTATAGAACTTTTGTGGAAGAGCCAGAGGCGGCTATTCCTTTCTTTGAAAAGTATTTCAATGATGAAAGCATAGATTTTTCCGCGTGGAAAAATGTTACAGCTGAGTTTTTGAGTTAAAGAAAAAATATTTCTTAAATTTGCAGAATTATTAAAAGATAAAGAATGTCAGCATTTGATTGGTTCAAAAGAAAGAAACAAAATATCAGTACTCCTACGGAGGAAAAAAAGGATGTCCCAAAAGGGCTTTGGCATCAGACTCCTACGGGAAAAATAATAGAGAGTGATGAACTGAGAGCAAATAACTATGTTTCGCCAGAGGATGGCTTCCATGTGAGAATAGGAAGCAGGGAATATTTCGAAATTATTTTTGATGATTCTAAATTTAAGGAATTAAATGCAGATGTAGAAAGTATTGATATTCTTAAATTTAAAGATTCTAAATCCTACAAAGACAGACTAAAAGAAGCAAAAGCTAAAACCAAACTAGTAGACTCCATCAGAAACGCACATGGAAAAGTAAACGGCGTAGAAATGGTGATTTCTTGTATGGATTTTGATTTCATCGGAGGTTCTCTTGGTTCTGTGATGGGAGAGAAAATAAGAAGAGCAATAGACTTTTGTATAGAAAAAAAGCTGCCTTATATGATTATCTGCCAGTCAGGTGGAGCGAGAATGCAGGAAGCGGCTTACTCACTGATGCAGATGGCAAAGGTTCAGGCAAAATTGGCTCAGCTTTCTAATGCAGGGCTACCTTACATAGCCTACCTTACCAATCCTACTTTTGGTGGAATTACTGCTTCTTTCGCTATGACAGCCGATATCATCATGGCGGAACCAGGTGCTTTAATAGGTTTTGCAGGGCCTAGAGTTATTCGTGAGACTATTGGGCGGGATTTGCCAGAAGGATTCCAAACATCCGAGTTTTTACAGGAAAAAGGTTTTGTAGATTTTATAGTAAAAAGAAAGGAAATAAAAGAAACCATCTCTAAAACTGTAAAACTATTAATGAACAAATAAAAATGATAAAATCGTAAGTCTTTTTTGATTTGCGATTTTATTTTGAAAGAATGACTACTATTTTTAAGGCTATTCTGCATCTTGATTTTAAGCGGCTTGTTAAATTGTTAGGGCTGTTGCTTCGGCATCCGCTGTTTGCTTTTCTTACCCTTGTGGCGACTATTAACACCTTTAAAATTACAAATAAAAAATTCCCTGAAACTCATCATAAAAACGGAAGAGGAAACGCCTTTCGTCATGCTCTATGGAGCTGTCTGATAATGATGTACTGCTGTAAAATTTCTTCTCCACAGAAAAGTCTGAAATGGTGTAAGCAGATTACAGATATGCATGAGGAACTCTTTGTAAATGAGTTGGTTGCTAGAGCGATGGATTTGCATAATAATCAAATAGGGATGAATCTCTTTATGACTATGCTGGAGGGAATTCATCGCCAGTTTTTCGAGACGCTTTTTTTCATGGAGCCGCTTTATGAAAAATCTCAAGAAGCAAAACTAATTTCCTCCATTGAAGAAATAGAGGAAGGGCGAATGGCGATAATAGAAGATGTAAACTAAGGATTTTCGCTTTTTGTAAAGAAAGAAAAACTTACATTTCCATACTTGCGAGTTTCCTGTAAATCAGGATGTTCTATTTTGTGACGGGACTGATGTTCTAGTATGAAGTATCCGTTTTCTTTTAAAATTCCTTCAGAAAGAATGAGGGAAATCAACTCTTGATAATCATTTTCAGGCAGGTCAAACGGAGGGTCAGCAAAAACCAAATTAAAGCTTTTTCCTTGATTTTGTGCTTTTTTCAGCCAGTCAAAAACATTGGCTCTTAGAATGTTGATTTGTGAGCTGAAATCCAAATCTTTAGCCGTAGAATTGATAAAACCAGCATGTTTAGGGTTCATCTCTACGCTGGTAATATCTTTGCAGCCACGAGAGGCTAACTCCAGCGAGATAGAACCAATCCCAGCAAAAAGGTCTAAAACAGACAAACTAGACAAATCCAAACGATGCTCTAAAATGCTGAAAAGAGCCTCTTTGGCGAAATCCGTAGTTGGTCTGACTTCAAAATTCTTTGGAGCGGAGATTTTCTTACCTTTCCAAACGCCTGAAATGATACGATACATACTTATGAATTAACAATGAAATGTTTTCCCTTAAAGTTTTCGTACACGATGGAGATGGCTGGAACGAATTTTTCTAATTCGGATATAAAGGTGTCATTCTCAGAGATTTCTCCATAGATGTAGAAATAAGTTTTATTGATATCAAAACCTATTTTGCTCAGTGTGAACATGATGAAATAAAGGAAATCTATTTCCGATGTAGCATCGAGATTGTTATAAAGAACCAGTTTTCCGTTTTCTAATGCAAGAAACTCTACTTGGTTGTGATACAGATTGATATGGATTTCATTATCGTGCTTATTATCAATAGTATTCAGCATTTTTTCGCCAGAAAAATTGAAAGAATAAGGCGTTCCCAAAGCTTTAATTTTTTGATAAAAATTTTTAGGAAAGAAATAGTAAAACTGAACTCCAAACTTTTTATTGACAGAAAGCATCAATTCTTCATTTTCAGGGTCTATTTCTGCATTGTATGAAATGATTTTCTGTCCCATTTCATGTTCAGAAAATCCCTCCGGCATTAGAGAAAAATGATTAAGTGCAGAAAAAATTTTTATTTCTTTCCACTGGTTTTGCTGAAGAATTTTGTCTAATTCTTCTTCGAGAAGGCTGGGAGGCGTTTCCTCAGTCAGAAAGAAGCCTCTTTCTTCTGTGGTTTCTCCATTCTCGCTTACTTGCCATTGTAAGCCATCCATTGTAAAAAGCAACGAAAGGTTTTGCATAATTTTGAATTGATGAGCAAATTTAGTTAAAATAAATTGAAAAATAAAAATGCATTGAAGATTGATTTTCTTTTTAAAATTACTGAGAATTGAGCAAAACTTTTTTACATTTGTGGATAATATTATAAATATGGAAGATAATACAGAATACACTCAGCCTGTTTCAGGGTTTGAATCGAGAATAGACATGGGGGAACTCAGCCAGAGCTTGGAACGCATAAAATCAGAAATAGCGAAAGTAATTGTAGGGCAAGAATCTATGGTGGAGCACCTTCTTGCAGCGCTACTTGCCAACGGACATGTGATAATAGAAGGAGTGCCGGGGGTGGCAAAGACAGTTACCGCAAAACTTTTAGCAAAAACTATAGATATAGGTTTCAGCAGGATACAATTTACCCCAGACCTTATGCCGTCCGATATTTTGGGGACATCTGTTTTTAATGTTAAAACATCAGAGTTTGAGTTTAAAAAAGGACCAATTTTTTCTAATTTTATTCTTATTGATGAAATCAACCGTTCGCCAGCGAAAACCCAAGCTGCGCTGTTTGAGGTGATGGAAGAACGGCAGATTACAATGGATGGGATTCGCTACGAAATGGAAGTTCCTTTTATGGTAGTGGCAACGCAGAACCCTATCGAACACGAGGGAACTTACAGGCTTCCAGAAGCTCAGCTGGATCGTTTCCTATTTAAAATAGAGGTGAAATATCCGACACTAAATCAGGAGATAGAAATCATCAGTAATCAGCATAAGACCAAAAGCAATGACAAAACCCAAGCGGTCAATAAAGTTATTTCTGGCGAGCAGCTGAAAAAATATCAAGATATTGTTAAAAATATCGTGGTAGAGCCGCACTTGATAGAATATATTGCTAAAATAACTATAGCAACCCGTGAAAATCAGTTTCTTTATCTTGGGGCTTCACCGAGAGCGAGTTTGGCTCTGCTAAACGCTTCAAAGGCGTTTGCTGCCATCAGAGGGAGAGATTTTGTCACTCCGGAGGATATAAAGGAAGCAAGTTACGCTGTATTGAGACATAGAATAGCAGTCTCTCCAGAGAGAGAAATGGAAGGCTTGTCCACAGATGAGGTTATAAGACAAATTTTGGAAGGAATAGAGATACCAAGATAATATGCTGAAAGCCCTCTATGTAAATAACCGCTTTTTCTTCCTGCTTTTTTTTGTGGGGGTAAGTTATGTTTTATCTTTTTTCTTCAAAGGATTGCTTGCTTTTTCGCATGTGTTTATGCTTTTGACCATCGTTACATTTATTGTAGATGGCATGTTTCTTTTTAACACTCGTAGAGGGATAGAAGCACAAAGGTTTTTACCCGAAAAACTCTCTAATGGAGATAAAAACCAAGTGAATATAATCATAAAGAATAATTATTTCTATAAAATTGAAGCTCGGATAATTGATGAGATTCCATTTCAGTTCCAGAAAAGGGATTTTTCAGTTAAAAAAGAGATAAAATCTAGAGAGACTATTTCTTTTCAGTATATTTTGGTTCCCAAGGAGAGGGGCGAGTATAGTTTCGGACAGCTTAATATTTTCGTTAGTTCGCCGATAGGTCTTGTGTCAAAGCGGTTTAGCTTTCAGGAAGGAGAATTTTTGCCCTGCTATCCATCATTTATTCATTTAAGAAAATACGAATTGATGGCTTTACAGAATGAATTTTCTTCGTTTGGAATAAAAAAAGTCCGAAAACTGGGGCATACCATGGAGTTTGAGCAGATTAAAGAATATGTGCAAGGCGATGATATCCGAACGATAAACTGGAAAGCGACTTCTAAACAGAACAAGCTGATGGTCAATCAATACCAAGATGAAAAATCCCAGCGGATTTATATTCTTATTGACAAAGGTCGCACTATGCAGCTGCCGTTTAATGGGCTTACTCTTTTAGATTATTCCATTAATGCAGCAATGGCTCTTTCTTATATCATTCTAAAGAAAGGCGACAAGGCAGGAATGATGACTTTTTCAAAGAAAACAGAGAATAAAGTCCCTGCTGATAGTAAATCTGGACAATTAAAAAAAATATCGGAAGCGCTGTATAATATAGAAACCAATTTCTATGAGAGTGATTTTGGGAGGCTTTATCAGGATATTAAATTTAATATTACTCAACGGAGTTTAGTGCTGTTATTCAGTAATTTTGAAACGCTTGATGCGGTGAACCGACAGATGAAATACCTCAGAAGTATTGCTAAAAATCATCTTTTGGTAGTAATATTTTTCAAAAACTCTGAACTTCAAAATCTTATTGGAAACGCTCCTGATAGCATTCAAGAGGTTTATGATGAAATCATCGCAGAAAAGCTGGATTTCGAGAAAAAGCTTATAATACAAGAACTTAGGAAATACGGAATATATACTATCTATACGCTCCCAGAAAATCTAAATATAGATGTAATCAATAAATATTTAGAGATAAAATCAAGAGGAATTTTGTAGAAAAAAAACCGAACTTGAAAAAATGTTCGGTTTTTATTATTATTTTATTTTTTTGAAGCGGATTTTTTTGTTGTAGTTTTTTTCTCTTCTTTGAAGGCGTCCTTGTCTTCCGCTTCAATCCATTTTTTTACTTCCTCAAACGAAATTACAGAAAGCTCTTCTGCCGTGTATTTTTCGCCATTGGCTTTTTTAGGGATTTTTATATTTGCCTTTTTGAATCTGATGAAAGGACCCCAGCGCCCGTTTTCAATAGATATTTTTTCCTTTTCCCACAGCTGGATGTATCGGTTTGCTTCCTTTTCCAGCTTGGCTTCTATCAATTCGTTAATGTCGGATTGAGATAAATTATCAAAATCATATTTTTTTGGAACATTCACATAGACGTTTTGATATTTGATGAAAGGGCCAAATCTTCCAACGCCTTTAGTCACAGGCTCTCCATTGAAAGTCGCGATAGGAGCGTCGGCTTTTTGTTTTTCTCGGATGATTTCTTCTGCTCTTTCCTGATTTACAGAAAAAGGGTCTTCGCCTTTGGGAAGAGAGATAAAAGTATCACCAAATTTCACATAAGGTCCAAATCTTCCAGCTCCTACGGATACAGGTTTTCCTTCATAATCTTGTAAATCAAATGGGATTTTGAACAATTCCAATGCCTCATCCAAACTGATGGTGGCAATGTTTTGATTTTTCATAAGGGAAGCAAATGTTGGTTTTTCCTTGTCATCGCTTTCTCCAATCTGGATCATAGGGCCAAAACGCCCAATTCTGGCATATACATTCTTCCCTGATTTTGGGTCTTTGCCCAGAAGCCTTTCGCCAGTGGCACGGTCGGCATTTTCTTCTACTTCTTCTATTTTAGGGTGGAATTTGGTATAGAAATCCGTTATCATTGCTTTCCATTCCTCATTTCCCTCCGCTATTTTATCAAAGTCTGCTTCTACTTTTGCGGTAAATCCATAGTCGAGAATTTCATCAAAATTATTGATTAAGAATTCATTAACCACTTCACCAATATCTGTTGGGACAAATTTATTTTTGTCTCCTCCGAATTTTTCAGTTAAAATTTCTTTTTTAATTGAAGTTTTGTTAAGTGTTATTTTCACAACTTCTCTTTCCTGTGGGAGAATTTCTCTTTTGTCCACATACTCTCGGTTTTGGATGGTCTGGATGGTTGGCGCATAGGTTGATGGCCGCCCAATGCCCAATTCTTCCAGTTTTTTTACTAATCCAGCCTCGGTGTAGCGTGGAGAAGGTTTTGTAAATCTTTGGTTTGCAGTTATTTCTTTGTATGAAAGAACTTCCCCGATTTCTACTTTTGGTAAAGTTTTCTCATTGTTTTCTTCCTCATCATTTTTAGCAATATCATATACTTTTAGAAAACCATCAAAAATAATAACCTCGCCCTGAACTTCAAAACTGCTTGGCAGCGCTTGATTACCAATTTCAATAACAGTTTTCTCTATTTTAGCATTCTCCATCTGGGAAGCCAGCGTTCTTTTGTAAATAAGTTGGTACAACTTGTTAAGCTGTGCATCGCCAATTGTTTTTACTGAAAAATCAGTTGGGCGGATTGCCTCATGGGCTTCCTGTGCGGATGAAGATTTTGTTGTGTAATTTCTTGGTTTAGAATAGTTTTCTCCAAATTCTTTTATGATGTGCTGTTTTGCCGCATTAATTGCTTCTTGGGAAAGGTTTACCGAATCGGTTCTCATGTAGGTGATGTATCCCTCTTCGTAGAGTCTTTGGGCAACGCGCATGGTGGTCGTAACGCCGTATCCTAGCTTGTTGGAAGCCTCCTGCTGGAGCGTAGATGTGGTAAATGGAGCCGAAGCCGAGCGGGAGCCTGGTTTTACTTCTATGTTAAGAACTTTAAACTCAGTGTTTTTTGAAAGTTCTAAAAAATTCTCTGCTTCGTTTTCTGATGCAAAATCTTTTTTCAGTTTTGCAGGAATATTTTGTTTAGCTTTATTTTGAAAAATTCCTTCTATTTTATATGAAGAAGTTGGCACAAAATCCCTGATTTCGTGTTCTCTTTCTACAATGAGTCTCACAGCAACCGACTGCACACGCCCTGCGGAAAGCCCCGTTTTTACTTTTTTCCAAAGCACGGGAGACATTTCAAAACCTACAATTCTGTCTAAAACACGGCGTGCCTGCTGTGCATTCACGAGATTTTCATCAATTTTTCGTGGATTTTCAACCGCTTTTAAAATGGCGTTTTTTGTAATTTCATGAAAAACAATACGCTTCGTGTTTTTGTCATTTAGTTTTAGCTCTTGTGCAAGATGCCAAGCGATAGCCTCTCCTTCTCGGTCTTCATCGGAAGCGAGCCAGATTGTTTCAGCCTTTTTTGCGGCTTCTTTTAGTTCAGACACTATTTTTTTCTTGTCTGATGAAACTTCGTAATCAGGTGTAAAGGTTTGTAAATCAATGCCCATTCCTTTTTTGGGTAAATCACGGATGTGTCCAAAGCTGGATTTTACCTCGAAATCTTTACCTAAATATTTCTGAATGGTTTTCGCCTTTGCAGGAGACTCTACAATCACTAAATTCTTAGACATATTGTATAAATTTTTGCAAAAGTAGAGTTTTTTATAATATAATTGGCAAATATTAACTATCTTTTCCTGTATAAAAATTATAATCCTTAATAATAGTGCTGATGAACTGCCTTGGTGTGAACTGGCTGGAATTGTATTCTATTTTTAGGATTTCCTGTATTTTTTCTACTAATTTGTATAGTACCTGCCGGTCGTTATTGAAATCCGCTTTTCTGAAATTCTCTTTGATAATTCTAATATCATTGTCCGAAAAAGCAATAACCTGCGGAAAAACAGGGATATAGTCCTGCCCGATGTTTTCAAGGATGGTGTGGTTGATAGTCACATCATTTTTTAGGGAAATTACGGCTGTTCCAGAAACCATATCTCCTATTCTCTGGCTGTTTTTAGAGATAATGATTGATAAAATCCCTGCGATTGCTGAGCTGGTATAGACATCAATGATGCAGAAAATCCAGCGGATGAGGTAATCTCCGAAACTTGCCTGATAGCCGTCAATCTTTACTACTTTTATCTTCATTATCTTTTTACCGAAAGTCTGCCCTCCCATAAAGTATTCTAAAACAAGGGTGTACAGCCATACCGGAGCCAGACCTATAAGAAATATGATAAAAATATCCCATTCACTATATGAAACAATTGCTTTAGGAGATAAGCCTCTGAATACAAGGAAAAATAATGTGCTGTAAGCCATCTTGATGAGCATATCAATAATAGTGGCAAATATCCGGCTGCCTAAACTGGCCGTATTGAAAATGATATTTACATTCTGGGAAGTATTGATTGATATCTGATTCATCGTATTTTGGATAAGAATTTACAAATATAGAAAACTTTCGTTGTTGTTTATAGATTTTTTCATACCTTAGCAATCTTATGAGAGAGGTAGCTTTTATTAAACAAAACAAAGAAAAGTGGCAGGAGATAGAAAGGGTGATAGAAGGCAGGGAAAAGAAAAATCCCGATGACCTTTCCTCTCTGTATATTAACCTGATTAACGACTTGTCCTTTGCTCAGACTTATTATCCAAAGAGCAAGACTACGGTTTATATCAATTATCTTTCTTCAAGGATTTTCCAGCAGATTTATAAAACAAAAAGAGAAGAAAGAAACAGGCTGCTGTATTTTTACAAAACAGAGGTTCCGCTGCTCATGTATCAGTATAGGAAATACCTGCTGTATGCGTTTGGTTTTTTTAGTATTTTTACTCTTATTGGAGCTGTTTCGGCGCATTATGACAAAGATTTTGTTAATCTTATCTTGGGTGATGGCTATGTAAATATGACCATAGAAAATATTAAAAATAAAAATGAAGTAGGTGTATATCAGGATGAGGGAATGCTGTCGATGAGTTTGATGATTATTGTAAATAATCTGAAAGTCGGGGCGTATCTTTTTGTAATGGGCGTTTTGGGAGGTGCAGGCTCTGTATTTGTCCTATTTAAGAATTGTATTATGCTTGGTTCGTTTCAGTATCTTTTTTTTCAATATGGTGATTACCAATCGTTACAGAGCAGTGCAAGAGGGATTTGGATACATGGTGTTTTTGAAATTTTTGCAATGGTCATAGAGGCGGCGGCAGGGATGATGATGGGGGCATCTCTTTTATTCCCAAAGACTTATTCAAGGTTTAATTCTTTTAAATATGGGGCAAAAAATGCTTTCAAAATATTTGTAAGTACAGCGCCTTTTACTATTTTTGCAGGTATATTGGAGGGTTTTGTTACACGACATGCCCTTACCATGCCTTTTGTGCTTAATATGATTATTATTTTTGGTACATTGGCGTTTATTACTTATTATTATTGTGTTTATCCATATATTGTAAATAGAAAAATAAATAAAAATGATGCAGTTTTATAAGAAAAGAGATTTTGGAGCTTTAATCTCAGATACATTTAATTTTGTGAAGCTCTACGGAAAGAATTATTTTAAAAACTATTTCGTAATCAATGGTCTATTGATTATATTGATGGCGGTGCTTGTCTTTTTTGGTTTTAAGAACATTTTTAGTCTTATTTTTGAGGGCATAGGAGGAGGAAATAGTGCGTCTATAGGGCGTTATTTTCTTGAAAATATAGTGCAAATTATATTTACTTCCCTGTTTATTTTTTTAGTTTTCATCCTGATATCCGTTGTTAATTATTCTTATCCTGTCTTGTATCTGAAAAGACTTATCGAAACGGGAAATAAGAATATAGCAGTAGATGAAATAATGTCTGATGTGAAAAAAAATATTGGGAAAATATTTAAATTGTTTTTAGGATTTGTATTTATAGTATTCCCTTTATACTTGGTAGTTTATGGGCTGGGTTATAGTTATACCATGACATATCGTATCCAAGGACTTTACTTTCTTTTGGTCATATTCTTGACCCCTGTGATGACGAATGTTGTTAATTTCCTAATTTATGATTATTTCAATAGAGAAAAAGGCTTTTTCAGTTCGCTGAGTTATGCTATTCGTTCTCAGTTTTCTTATCAACAATATAACCAAAAGTCTCCTTTTTGGAAATATTGGGGAACAACAGTGATACTATATATATTACAGCAGGTCGTGGCTTACGCCCTTGCTTTTATATTGGTGTTCATCATAATACTTAGTTTAGGATTAAGTCTTAATATGTCAAGTGCAGAAACTTTCTATATTACTCTGGTGTTTGGTGCAATGGCTTATCCTTTAATAATAATTATTTCGCTTATCATGAGTAATTTTATTTCTTTGTGTTCAGGGTTTATGTATTATGACAGCCGTACAGACCTGCATAGAGAAATGGATTTAACGGAGATAGACAGCATCGGGCGGGATGAAGTATAAGGTTTTCATATTCTTGCTGTTCTTCGGGGCGGGGCTCTCAGCGCAGGTGGAAAGCACTCCAAAAGTTGAGGTCAAAAATCGCTCCGAAAAGAATATGGTTTCCGCGGATTCGCTGCTGAGTTTGGGTATTCAAACCGATAATGAGCTTTATCCTAAAAAAATCACTCCTGATTTTCAATCAAAATACAAAGGAAAAGAGTTTGATTATTCTGAAAACCAGCCAAAACTCAGTTTTTGGGAAAAAATAAAACGCAGGCTTGGAAAGATTCTGGAATATCTCTTCGGTGATTTAGAAAACATGAATGCTATTAAGCCTTGGAAAATGATATTTAGGATTTTGGCGGTAATTGTAGTCGGTGTGGTATTGTATTTTATCATAAAATTTTTGGTTGAAAGAAAAGGAAACTTATTCTTTGCAAAGAAAAATACAAAATTGGAAATCCCCGTAGAAGATGTTGTGGAGAATATTCATGAAGTTGATTTTCCCAAAACTATCGCTAAATACGAACGCCAGAGAGACTATCGCTCGGCGGTGCGCTACCATTTCCTTTGGATTTTGAAACAGCTGACCGACAAAAAAATCATAGAATGGAATCCTGAAAAAACCAATAAAGACTATATTGCCGAAATACAAAAAGCAGATATAAAGCAGGGTTTCAAAGAAATAGCCCTGATTTTTGACTATGTCTGGTATGGAGAGTTTAAAATAGATGAGCCGAAATACAGAGAATTAGAATATAAATATAAGGAACTGAGATAATTACCAGAATTATGAATAAGACTATTAAAATATACGGAATTATCTTAGCTGCTGTTTTGGTTTTGTTTACTTTTTTAGAATTGGGTAAAACAGATGTGGTCAGTTGGAATAAAAACTATGATATAAAGGAAAAATCCCCATTTGGGCTCTATGTTTTTTCTAAGGAGGCTCCAGCTTTGTTTCAGAATAAAATAGAGAAAGTAAATGTTTCTCCGTACGAATATTACCAGCAAAAAAGGGGAAAGCATAATATACTGCTGATACAACCCGAATTAGACAAAGAATCTTGGAAAAAAATATTAAAACAAACCGAAGAAGGGGCAAATGTTTTGGTGTTTTCAGAAACACTGGATTACCTTCCAATATCGGATTCTTTGGATATTTCTACTTATAGGATAGATTTTGAAGATTTTGAAGAAACTGATGAAAAAGTTACACTTTATTTTACTGATACAAAATTGGAGTCTGACAGCATAGTTGTAGACAAACTGCCTAATGATCTTGCCATTGACAGCATCCGAAATGGCAGTCAGGTTTTAGGATATGCAGCTTCTAATGGAGTGATGGCTGGGGCAAATTTCATAAAAGTAAAACACGGAAAAGGAAATTTTTACTTTCATACCGAGCCATTGGTTCTTACCAATTATTATCTGCTTCAAAAAGACAATGTTTCATACATTGCTGATTTGCTTTCTTATCTTCCTGATAATGTGCCTACAGTGTGGTTTGTGAAGAAAGATACAGCGGGAGTTTCCCAGTCGGAAATGAGGTTTATCCTCAGCAATCCTCCTCTTAAGTATGCTTGGTGGCTGTTTTTAGCAGGGATAGTTTTGTTTATATTTTTTAATGCAAAACGCCGTCAGAGAATCATTCCTATTATACCGCCGAAGCAAAATAAATCCGTAGAATTTGTTAAAAGTATTGGTAATCTGTATCTTAATGAAGGAGATTCCCGAGATATGATGGTCAAAAAGGCGCAATATTTCCTGCATCGTGTAAGGATGGAACTGCTGATAGACACACAAAAATTAGATGAAGAATTCATAAATAAACTTCACCTGAAAACAGGGAAAAGTATAGAAAAAATTACGGAAGCGGTTGATTTTATCAAGAAATCACAGCAGAGCCAGTTCATCCTTTCTAATCGGGATTTGATAAAAATGAATAGAATTTTAGATGAAATTTATTAGTTCAGGAAGAAATTATTTTCTTCTTTCCCAAGTTTGAAAAGAGAAATCGTATGCGTGTTTTTCATCTTTTGAGTGATGGATTTCATTGGTTTTCTGCCAGATATTTTCATCTATTTTTGGGAAAAATGCATTGGCTTCTGTCTGAAAGTCTACTTGTGTGATTTTCAGGCAATCGGCCAAGTCTATGGTTTGTTCATAGATGTTTCCGCCTCCGATGATGAAAATTTGTTCGTTAATTTTCTTAGCATGTTTGATGGCATCTTTTATGGAAGGAACGATGAGAATTCCTTCCTCAAACCAGTCCTCCTTTCTGCTTACCACAATATTGGTGCGGTTGGGGAGGGGCTTCCCAATACTTTCGTAGGTTTTTCTACCCATAATTATAGGGTGTTCCAGAGTCATTTTTTTGAAATATTTTAAATCTTCTGGAAGATGCCACAGAAGCTGATTGTCTTTTCCCAGTTCGTTGTTTTTTCCGATAGCAGCAATTATAGTAATCATTTGTTTATAAGGTTTTTAGTTCCAAATCTATTTTGTTTCCAAAGAATTTTTTAGATATTTTTTGAAAATTTTTGGTTATATCCGAAACATAAAATTCATACTTTGGATGAGGGTTGTTTTTGTGGAGCAAATCATATTTCTCAAGGGTATGCTGTATAAAATTAGCAACGATATTGGGAGAATCTATCACTCTTACCCTTGTGCCGTAGTATTGCTTGATTTCTTCCATGAGCAAAGGATAGTGTGTGCATCCTAAAATGAGGGTTTCTATGTCTTTTAACTTATTGTTAGACAGGTAATTGTATATTATACTGCGGGAAATAGGATGATTGATAAATCCCTCCTCTATGGCGGGCACGAGAAGAGGTGTCGCGAGTTCCTGCACATTGATAAATTTATTATATTTCTTAATACTTTTTTTGTATAGTTTAGAGTTGATAGTCGCTTTTGTAGCAATTACACCGACATTCTGGTGTATTTCGTAGGCAACTTTTTCTGCAACGGGACTAATCACATCAAAAACAAGAGCCCTGTCTCCTACCACTTCCTTTACTTCCTTTAATGCGTTGGAAGCCGCTGTATTACAGGCTACTACAATAGCTTTGCAGTTTTGTTTCAAGAGGAATTCGGCGATTTCTACTGAATAGTTGATGATTGCCTCTTTTGATTTGTCTCCATAAGGAAGGTGCTTTGTATCGCCAAAGTATATAAAATCTTCCTGTGGCATAAGCCGTTTTATTTCTTTGGCGTTTGTAAGTCCACCGACTCCACTATCAAAAATACCGATAGGCTGTGAGGCATCCAGATGTTTGTATTTCAAAATATAACTTTTTGCAAAAATAAAAAAAATAATGGCAGAAAAACCGCCATTATTGATAAAATTTATTGCCCTAAATAAGCATTATACATCCAGATTTCTTTTTCCTGTTTTATGATGTAATCACTTATTAATGTGTTGGTTCCTTCATCATTCGCTTTTTCAGTAATATCTAAAAGCTCCCGCTGAAGTTCTATAACGGTTTTAAGCGAAAGCAGAATGTTTTCTACACATTTTTTGCCATCATGCACATCCTTACTTTCTTTAATCGTTGAAACTTCTAAATAATCAGAGAAATTGTGAGTCGGCACATGACCTAATGTGAGAATTCTTTCTGCTATTTCATCGATTTTATCTATCAACTCATTGTATAGTTCTTCAAATTTAGAGTGAAGAGTAAAAAAATGCTCGCCTCTCACATTCCAATGCGCGCCGCGCGTATTTTGGTAGAAAACAGAATAATTTGCTAAAAGGACATTTAGTTTTTCAGCTATTTTTTTGCAGTCGGCTTCTTTCAGCCCAATAAGATTTGAATTTTTCATATTAAAAATGATTAAAATTTACTTTTCAAATTTATGAAAATTAACATCAAGTTTCAGTAGAAAGCATCTAATTCAGAAATAGACAAAATAAATATTATTTCACTATCCAAGTCATTCCCAGCATGAAGTTTCGCCCTGCTTGTGGGAAATAATAGGCTGTTCCATCATAGACATGCCCTTTGGTCATGTACATTCTATTGAGGAGGTTATTGAGGTTGAAATAAAGATTCAGTTCGTGATGTTTTAAGCTCAATTTATACCCAGCCAAGAAATCCAAAAGATTATAATCAGGAATCGCAAGGGTCTGGGTATTATCCAGATACTGCCCGCTGACAAATTGGTTTTGAATACCGAAATTAAAGTTTTTCAGCTGATAAGAAACGCCGATATTACTGATGAATTTCGGAGAAAGAGCGATGTCCGTTGTTCCCAAGTTTTCAAGCAGTCCGCCATTTTTTACATGAAAATTAAGGTTTTTGTTTTCGCTCCAAGTTGCATTGGCTAAAATCTGAATGTTTTTGATGGGTTTTAGATTAAAGCCAAATTCCACGCCTCTTCTGAAAGATTTTCCTGAATTTTCTCTGATGAAAGCGCCTGTGTTATCGATTTTACCGCTGAAAACCAGTTGGTTATTGTAGTGCATATAGTAAAGGTTCGCAAAAACAGAAAAGAATTTTCCGCTTTTTTCCAGTCCCAGCTCAAAGTCGTGGAGCGTTTCGTGCTGGATATCATTTTTAGAAATAATATCCTTTCGGCTCGGCTCTCGGTGAGCTAGTGCGTAGGAGAAATAGATTTTTCCGTGGTTAAAATTAAAGTTAATTCCTGTTTTTGGGTTTAGGAAATTAAATACTCGGCTGAAATCGCCTCCTTCTCCTTTGAAATATTCTAAAATTCTGGCGTTGTGATAGATATGTCTAAATTGTAAATCTCCGAAAAGCTCAAATTTGTTCAAAGAATAAATGAATTTCCCGAAAAAAGAAAGGTCATTTTTCACCGAATGATTGCGGTAATATTCATGCTCAAAAGGAATCTGTGGCAGCCCAAACGCCGAGCTCATATTCCCGAAATGCTTTCCTTGATATTGGTTTCCTGCTCCGCCGATATTGATTTTCAGGTTGTTATACTTTCCATAAATATGCGCAACCATTCCATAAAAATCATTGTCCAGCCATTTTTTTCTGATGAGGTCTGTTTTTACGATTCCAGAATTGAGAATGTTGTATTTATCGGGTCTTTGGTCTTGTTTGTAGTTTTCGTAGAAACCTTTTCCTTTGGTGTAATGAAGGGTAGTTTCCAAATCCCAATGGTTGCTAATGTTTTGATTTAGAATAAGATGGTAGTGGTTTTGCTGGTAATTGTCCGTTTCGTTATCATAGAATTTTACAATATTTCCACCTTGATAGATTGCTCCAGAGGAATTGAATTTTCGGTTGATTTTATAAGTGTTTTCATTTATTCCGTTCCATGATTGGTAGGTTTTTTCCTTGCCGCCGAAAGCCAAAAATTTTAGTTTTGTTTTTTCAGTTTTAAATAAAGCGGTGATGTTGTAGGACTGCAGGTCAGAGGTCGCTCTGTCTATGTATCCATCTGATTTTATGATGGAATATCTCGCCATGATGGAGAATTTGTTGTGAAGAAAATTCCCTGTTCCAGCCTCGAAAGAGTGTTTTCTGGTGTCAAAAGAACCATAGGACTGGTCGGTTCGGAAATATGGCGTTTCTTCTGGATTTTTGGTGATGATATTTACACTCGCCCCGAAAGCCGCCGCTCCGTTGGATGTGCTTCCCACGCCTCTTTGAATCAGGATTTGAGAAGCTGAACTTGCTAAATCGCTGACATTTACGAAGAAAGTGCCCTGTGATTCGCTGTCGTTGTACGGAACGCCGTTCATCATCACATTGATAGAAGTCCCTGCCACGCCCCGAATTCTGAAATCTGAGTAGCCTACTCCGTTCCCAGTGTCCGATGAGGAAAGGACAGAAGTCTGATTTTTGAGAAGCATCGGGAGGTCTTGCCCGAGGTTTTTCTGGGCTAAATTTTCCACACGGATGATTTCTTTGGTGATCGGAAGCCGTTTGGAGAAATTAACCGCTTCGATTTCTTTGACTTTGGAAGAGTCTGCCTGTGCGTAGGACATAGAGCTAGCGCATAGCCCTAAATAAATAATTCCTTTCATTCTTTCAATAATTTTTTAGTTAAACAATTTTGAGAATAAAAGGATGCGAAAAAATAAGAGAACACAATCGTGCCTAAACACTTCCCTAAACAGCATTACCTGTTCAGGTTCATTGGGTATGATCTCAGCCTTTTACAGCACCCCTTTTTGCTGGCGCAAAGATATTAAATATAATTTAAAGCACCTTTTAGAAATGTTTATATTTTGTTTATCTTTGCTCGATATTCGTTGGTTTTATGATATTTCAGGATTTTATTGTCCCGCCAAGTGAAATCAAGACTGAAAACTGGCAGCTCGGGAGCTTGATTAGCAATGAAATAGAGGAGGGCAGTATTGTTTTGCTTTTTGTTTCGGATTATCGAGGGGGCGGAGGGCAGGCTGTCCTTCCGAATGCTTTTGGCAAACTTCGGAAATACCTTTATCAGCTTTCAAAGTCCGATTTTGAAGTTCCTATTTGTGATTTGGGAGAGTTTATTTCGGGCAAAACTCAGGCTGATACGCGATATGTTTTGGAGGAAATCCTGACATTTTGTTATAATAAAAATGCAGTTCCAGTTGTCATTGGAGGAAGTGTGGATTTGTCTTACGCATTATTTTCAGCACTAAATTTCCATCAGAAAGGCATTAACTATGCTCATATTTCTAATGTTGTCTCTCTTTCTAACGAAGGAGAGGAGGTTTCAGAGGCGAACTATCTACATAAAATTTTAACGAAAAAAGATGCCTCTTTGCGAAATTTTCATCTTTTGGGCTATCAAAGGCATTTGAATGAAATTGCTTTATTAAAGCTGATGAAAGAAGTGGATTTTGATGTCCTTCGCCTTGCTGATATGATGAATACAACAGAGAAGGCAGAGCCTTTTTTCCGCAGGGCAGATATGGTTACGCTCAACTGTGATGCTGTGGAGAGTTTTACGGAGGCTTTTTCTACAAATCCGCAGGTAAATGGGCTGAACCGCCGCGAAATCTGTGCCTATATGAAAGAAATAGGGCTGAGCGAAAATCTGAAAACTTTCGGGGTGTTTAATTTTAATATTCATTCGGAAAGCGTTCTAAATCATCAGCTTATGGCGCAGATGCTTTGGTATTTGATAGAAGGAATAAATATCCAGAGGACACATCCAAAGGAGCGTAGTTATGATACCTTTGTGGTTTTGATAGACAATAGGGAATTTAGCTTTAAAAGAGATACTTTCAGTGGGTTGTGGTATTTTGCGAAGGGAAACGAGGTGAAAAAATGGATTCCTTGTTCCCGTGAAGACTACGAAAATGCTAAGAGAGGCGAATTGAATAAAAGGTTTTTAATTTAAGATTATGAAGAAAGTTTCCATCATCGTTCCTATTTATAATGTAGAAAAATATCTTGCAAAATGCCTTGATTCATTGGTGAATCAGACTTTGGAGGATGTGGAAATCATTGTAGTAGATGATGGAAGCAAGGACAATTCTAAGCAGATTATAGATGAATTCCAGACCAAATATCCAGATAAAATAAAATCTTTTGTAAAAGAAAATGGAGGGCTGAGCGATGCAAGGAATTTCGGTTTGGATAGGGCGGGTGGAGACTATATAGGCTTTGTGGATAGTGATGATTATGTTACAGCGGAGATGTTTGAGGAGATGCATTCTCTTGCCCAAAAATATGATGCTGAAATGGTAATCTGTAACCTTCAAAAAGTGGATGAAAACGGAAAAATTCTTCAAAAACTCACTCAAGTTCCCAATATGCCAGAGAAAATAGATTTAGCGAAAAATCTTTCTGTTTTTTCGGATTTGGGATATTTTGCTTGTAATAAACTTTTTAAAAGGGAATTGTTTGAAAATAAACGATTTAAAAAAGGAGTGCATTTTGAAGATATTCAACTCGTTCCACAACTTTTGCTGAGTTGTAAAACTTTAGCCCAGACTCAAAATTATCATTACCAATACCTTGAACGACAGGATTCTATTACGAAAACTCACACAGAAAAAGGCTTAGATTTATTAAAAGCGGTGAAGGATGTGGAAGAGGGATTTTATGGGTCTCAATACTCTAATGAAAAACACGCATTGAGGGGGTTTTGGATAATGGAAGCGGTTTATTCTTATTTAGCATATTTAGCTTTTGTGAAAGATGATGATTTATACCGAAAAATGTCAGCAGAACTGAGAAAGTTCATGAAAGAAAGAAAAATATCTTTGATAGAAATTCTTAATTATGAGCGGTTTGGTAAGAATTATCTCGTATCTTTGCCAATTAAGAAAAAAGTATATTATTTATTGTATTTTTTGAGGCAGGAATGGCTTTTGAGAAAAATACTAAAATAGTAGATAGAAAATGATACATTTCCTACACCCAGTTTTTACGATACTTATCTTAGCTCTTATTGTTTATAGCTTCATGGAAGTTTATAATAATAAGAGTTATAAATCGGTATGGATAATAATAGTGACGATGATAATTATGATAGGATTTAGGAAATTTGTAGGGGCAGACTACCCTATTTATTTGAGAATATATGACTATGTAGGAGAGGAAGTGTCTTTTTCAGAGTTTTTTAATAATAAAAAAGAGCACTTTTTAGGAGTTGAATGGCTTTATGCGCTTCTTGGTAAAATAGTGTATGTATTAGATGCACCATTTTTTATATTTACACTTATTATAGCCATTATATCTATAGGCTTAAAATATTTTACATTTCAGGGGTCAGTTGTATATCCTGCATTGAGTATGCTGTTGTATATATTTCCTAGTTATTTTACTAGTGATGGAGGTCATATGAGACAAGCGGTAGCTATGGGAATAGTTTTTTTATCATTTTCTTATATAAGTAAAAGAAAGCTTCTGCCTTTTTTGTTTATGATATATCTGGCAATGGGATTTCATAACTCAGCTTTTGTATTTGTGATTTCTTATTGGTTGGTTTTAGTCCCTCTGAATTCGTTTAGGATACTTTTATTAGTTTTAGGGAGTATAGTGTTGTCTCCATTTGAAATTTATAAATATATTTCACTGCTTGACTGGCTGATTCCTTCAGAAGTTCATAGTGGTTTTCAGGCATACGAGATGATAGATCAAGCCAATCCGGGAAGTATCAAGCTTAATGATATCATTTATCTCTTATATACTTACTTTTTGGTAACATATAATAAGGAAGCGTGTGAAAAAATACCATATTATGAGTATATGAGAAATATAAGTGTTTTAGGGATTTGTTTTTATTTTATATTTAGAGGAAGCCCTATTTTTTCTTCAAGGCTTTCTGTGTATTTTGTTATTTTTATTACAATGGTTATTCCTAATATTATAGCAGCAGTACAAAAAGATACATTGAAAAAATCGCTACATTTTATTATGGTATGTTTTGTAATATTTTATTATTTTGTTTATGCAAGTATGCAAGCTCCAAGGGCAAGATATAACTATATTTATGATAATTATCTTTGGTAATATAAAAAATATATGGAAGAAATCATACAATCTTTTTTTAACTCTAAGGAGTTCTCTATATTTATTTTGAAACTGATATTTGCTTTTTTAATATCATTAGGACTCACTTATGCGGCAATTCCGGTTATTTTGAAAATCTCTCATAGAAAAAACCTTATGGATGAGCCGAGGGAAAGGAGTTCACACGATAGAAAAGTCCCTAATCTCGGTGGGATAGCTATTTTTTATACAATAGGAAT
The DNA here is from genome assembly GCA_963517805.1 of uncultured Flavobacteriaceae bacterium. Taxonomy (GTDB): domain Bacteria; phylum Bacteroidota; class Bacteroidia; order Flavobacteriales; family Weeksellaceae; genus JABCPE02. The sequence continues at coordinate 20,912 of CAUQHD010000006.1, forward strand.
ATGCGCTCCTATTTTTGCCTATGAGCTTTTCGAGTCGTATAAATTTCTGTTTCCTGCATTGGTTATTCTGCTCTATATCGGTGTTATGGATGATATAGTGGTGATACGGGCTTATAAAAAACTTTTTGCCCAGATTGCCATCGCTGTGATGATTGTCATAGGTTCTGATGTCAGGCTGAGAAGTATGTTTGGGCTTTTTGGAATATATGAGCTTAATTATTTAATGAGTGTGATTCTTAGTATTATCGTGTTTGTAGTAATGATTAATGCCTTTAATCTAATTGATGGAGTGGATGGTCTGGCGGGCTCTTTTGCCATTATATGCTGTTCTCTCTTTGGGTGGAGTTATTATCATTTGGGAGAATATAATTACCCTATGGTGATGCTGTGTGTCATTATTATAGGGTCGCTGCTCGGATTTTTATATTATAATTTGTCCGACAAGAAAATAAAAATATTCATGGGAGATACAGGTTCTATGATTATTGGCTTTCTGTTGGTTTTTACAGCATTTTATTTTATAGATCTTTTTATAAATAAAAACAATCCTGATGTTCCGCATTACTATTTGCAGTCAGCTCCAGTGATAGCATTTGCGATATTAATACTGCCGACGATAGATACCCTGAGCGTTATCATTATTCGTTTATTAAACAAAAAATCCCCTTTGGAGGCAGATAGAAACCATATACATCACAAACTATTGAATTTAGGGCTAACTCATAAAGGAGCGACATTTTATATCATTATATACTATTTAGGGATTATTTTAGTTACTTATTTATTAAGACACATAGAGATAAATATATTGATGGCTATCGTTCTAAGTTTAGGATTTATAGGAGCATATCTCCCAAATATAATATTGAAATTGAGAAAATAAGCATAAAAATACTATTTTTGTAAAATAAAAGATACTAATGAAAAAAAGAGAGATTGTAATTTTGGTGTTTTTGGCAGGTGTATTAAGTTCTTGTATAGGGACAAAAGATATAAAATATCTTCAGCCAAACGAAAACTTACAGATTAATTCAGAAGGGCTGGTTCCATACAATGTACCTACTTATAGAGTTACTAAAAATGATATTTTGTCTCTTAATATTATTACCACTCCCAAAGGAGATGCAGCTCAGTTTTATTCAAGTTATAACACTTCGGGAAGCAGTGTGCCGGGAGGAAC
>CAUQHD010000007.1:0-21486 GCA_963517805.1 uncultured Flavobacteriaceae bacterium
ACACTTCAATTGTAGAATGAAATAAGGCGGCTTTGTGATAAATTCACAAGAAATGAGAGAAAAACTCACTCTATCAATATTAAATGTTTGAAAAACAATAGTTTATGTTTTATATTTTGAGAAAGTCCCTTGTTTTTTGTTCCTTTTGCCGATTATAGAAGCTATAAAAATAAAAAAGCCTGATTAATTTCTTGTTTAATCAGGCTTAATTGAGTATTTATTTGTGTATTTTCTGTATTCAGAGGAACTGCTTGTTGTTTGTTGTAGATACAGTGGCTTTCTTTGCTGTAGCATAGTAAAGTCCTGTCTCTTTGGATTTTACCATTTCAATTCCACCCTGAACTTCTAAAAGATAAAACTCTGTTCCATCTTCCTTTTGTCTTGTTTTGTAATCAATAATTCTTACCATTTCTAAAAATTGTTTTGAGTTAAAAATTATCCTTCTAAAAGACTTAAATCCTTAGAAAATCAAACATTTATTTTTGTTCTCCAAGATTTTAAGTTTTCTATAAAAGGCTCGGGGTATTTCCCCTATCCAAAACAAGTGGGGGTAGGTTTATAGGGAATATCACGCATTTGTAACTCCTGACTCAAAAAATTTTAGAAAAAATTTTTCTCTCAAAGACTAAAATAAGACAATTATTTTACTTAATTAACTCAAAATATTCATATATTTGAGGCAATTATTGTTTTTATTTAACTCAAATGACTTATAATTGGCAGTTTCCCAATTGGGCTGAATTTACCTACAATGATTCTGTAATAGACTCATTAACAACTGTTTTTGCATTAGAAACAGGAGAAATAAAGGGGGTTATTCAATCTATTTCCAGCAGTGTTCAAGAAGATACTATTTTACAGCTCATGATTTCTGAAGCTATAAAATCCTCTGAAATAGAAGGAGAATTTTTCAGCAGACAAGACATTATATCCTCTATTAAAAGGCATTTGGGAGTAAGTAAGAATTTTGCTCATGTTAGGGATAAAAAAGCACTAGGCATAGGAGCTCTTATGGTAGAGGTTAGAAATTCTTATCAGGATAGGCTTACCGAAAAAATGATTAAATCTTGGCATAAAATTCTAATGAATGCCAGCCCTAACATCAATGCAGGAAAATATAGAACAGGAACTGAACCTATGCAGGTAATTTCTGGGGCTGTTGGAAGAGAAATAATTCATTATGAAGCTCCTCCATCTTATAATATTCCTCAAGAAATGAAATCTTTTATAAAATGGTATAACAATTTTAAAGTAGAAACTGGAGATATAAAAAATGCTTTAATAAAGACTTCTATCTGTCATCTCTATTTTGAGAGCATCCACCCCTTTGAAGATGGTAATGGCAGAATAGGCAGAGCTATTGCTGAAAAATGCCTGTCCCAATCATTAGGAGTACCTGTTGTAATCAGTATTTCAAGTATTATTGAAAGGGACAAAAAGAAATATTATAATGCTTTAAAAAAGGCTCAGAGATGCCTTGAAATTACAAATTGGATTTTTTATTTCTCTAGTATTATCTTAGAAGCTCAAAAGAATGCAAAACTGGTTATTTTATTTACTCTTAATAAGACTAAGTTTTTGGATAAACATAAAGGTAACCTTAATGAAAGACAACTGAAAGTTATTCTAAAGATATTTGATTTTGGTATAGAAGGCTTTGAAGGAGATATAACTGCCAAAAAATATATATCTATCACCAAATCTTCCAGAGCCACAGCTACAAGGGATTTACAAGACCTTGTAGAAAAAAACATACTCTCTCAAAAGGGGGCTGGTAGAAATGTAAAATATATGATTCTATTTTAGTCTATAAGAACCACAAAGATTTATTTATAATCTTCTTTTATACTTATTTTTCACAGAGGCAGATGTTTTAAAGCAATTCAATATTTCATTTAATAATTCCTCTTTAATTTTTCCCCATACTTTGTAATCTCTACCCTCTATTGGATAGGTAGATTCTAAATAAGATATTTCATAGTCATCTATTAAATGTCCATACAAGTAAGTTGACATGTTAAAACTCTTACCACATTCTGTAGCTTCTATAAAAGCTGGTATAACAAAACAATTTAGATTTGCACTAGGAAGTTCTATACATCCCATTTCCCTTTCTTCTTTAACAGGCACATAATCCTTACTAGAGGGCAAAGAAGCTATAATGCTTTTCCCTTCAATCACGGCAAGTACAACAAAATATTTATTCTTTGCTGTATTTCCATTTTTAAAATAAAAAGGTGTAAAATAAATGATATTTCCTCTCTGAAACATTAGTTACATTCTATAAATTCTGCATAAATTTCAGATTTCTTAGTATTGTCTGCCACTAATCTTCCCATATCTATAATAATCTCGGTATTATTAATCTTTTGTGTTTCTAACAAATCTAAAACATTATTTTCTTGTGCTGTTTTATACCAAAGACCATCCTTTCTATGAGTATAAGATATTAGGTCTTTTGCTGTAACATGCCTATAATTCTCTATAATTTCATCCAATAATCTTATATCATTATCAGAAAATTCATCATCACTAAAAGGCTTATTGGGAATAATGTAGCCCTGTGAAGTTTTTTTAATAAAACCGCTCAATCTTCCCATTTCATTTTCAGAAGATAAGTCTATATAAATATCCTCTGACACTGGTCCAAATTTCCAAACTTTATATGTTAGATTAATGAATGGAATACCTCCATTTCTGATAGATGTTTCGTCTAAAATATAGAGCAATTTTAAAAGCTTAGTCTTGGAAAGGTTAGATATTTTTTCACTCAAATATACCATTGTGTTACCAATTTTATCTAATTGGCTATCACTAAAAACTATATAAGGTTTCTGTATACTACTCATAACTAACTTTTTAGAAAAAAACACTGCAAATTTACAACTTTAAAAAAAACAAAGCTAAATAATCTGAAAAAAATTCTTATTTTATAGTGACTGACCATAACAAAATGTATAGGTAAAGATAAGGTAAATTATAAAACTCCCAACATAATAAGTATAAAATTTATAATATAATTACTTTATTAGGTGTGTTAGAACTCTACCTTATTGTGAAAATATACTTTTCTAATGATACTGATAGAAATGTTATGATATACAGTTTTATTTTAGATTAATAATAATTGCTTAATCAATAACTATCTCTTTTGTTAATGTTAATAACTATTTTTTAGCCTACTATAAATGATTTGTATTTTTGGCTCATGGGAAATAAAGCTACTACTATAGAAGAACAAATTGCTCTTTTGAAAGAAAGAGGGATGGTTATTGACTTAAATAACCAAAAAGTAAAGGAAATTTTATTAGATATAGGTTATTATAGGCTTGGTTTTTATTGGTTTCCTTTTTGTGATAAAGAACATAACTTAAATCCAAACACCAAATTCTCAGATATAGTTTCTCTATACTATCTAGATGTTAATTTAAGAAACATCCTTACACAATATATTAATAGAATAGAAATAAATTTTAGAACCAAAATAGTTTATTATGTTTCTAATAAATATAAATCTTCTCCTACTTGGTTCATTGACCCTGAAGTAGTAAGTTCAAAATTTATTAAAGATATAGACAAACATTATAGTGAAGACTTTAAAGAAAGTAATAAAACCATAAAACTCCATCACAAAAAATATCTTAATGATAAATATGCTCCAGCTTGGAAAACCTTAGAATTTTTTTCCTTTGGAACTATCTTAAAGATTTATAAGAATCTAATAGAAACTGATATAAAAGAGAGAATATCAAGATTTTATGGAGTAAAAGATATCCATAAGTTCATTAACTTTATGGAAACAATTGTTTTAATTAGAAATATATGTGCTCATTCAGCAGTTCTATATGATTTTAAAACTCCAAAAGGAATTTCTTCTATTCCTGCAATTTCCTTTGAAGATAGGGACAGACACTCTATTTATCCTTGTATTAACTATATTTTAGGAGTAATATCTGAAACCAGACAAATAGAAATGAATGATAAGCTAAAAAATTTATTCTTAGGTCATAAAAATAATGAAGTGATTTCTAAATTATTGAAAATGAAATAAAATTTAAGTTTTAGTATTGGTTATTAATTAAAAACTTTATACATTTGTAATGTATTAGGAATACAAGTGCCCCACTTATAAAACATAAGTCCTGCACTTTAAAATATTACTATATAACCTCAGAGCTGTAGTCTGAGGTTTTTTCATTTTCTAGTCATCTGAACTACCTATTAAGTTTTCTTAAAGAAATTATTTCGTGATTTGGTTTTCTCTTTTATATATTTTCTACCAGATTAAGAAATTTATTCTTATTAGTTTTAGATGTATCGTAAAAAATTTTACCTAATAGATTTTATAGATTCTTGGCTTTATGAATATTTTTCTTTTTTTTTACAGATTTCTATATATAACCATAGAAATTTTTTAATTTCGTATTATTTATAATTATATTTAATAGTATGGCTAGATTTTTATTTTTAATATTTTTTGTCTTTTCATTACTATCATGTAAAAAAGATATTGATTCTTCTAATATTCAAGTAGAGGATATTGAAAGTTCAGACTTTGATGTATCTGAAATGGATATTAATAGTGATGAAGATGTAGAGTTATATAGGAAAATTACTGGTGATTATCCTGATGGTACATATTGTGCTGAAGTTGAGTATTATAATCCTAATATAGGAACGAGAAACACCTATAACTTAGATGTTGAAGTTGAAGATGGAGATTTATCTCTTATCCATTGGAGTAATGGAGGGTGGCTGGATGAGTCTCATTTTACCCCTCAAAACATTTCTTCTGGAACAGTCCATTTTACAAGTGATAGAGGATATAGGTATACTGTTTCTTTAACTAGTTATGGTGGTGGATGTTATTCAGATATTAGTAGTTTGAAAAGAACTATTGAAAATGATATTGAAGAAGAAAAGAAAGATTTATTTGAAGAGGAGGAAGAAGAAGAATAATTTGGTATTATAAAAGATTTTTAGGGTTTTACTAATTAATAAAAACAGCCCCACCCCATAAGGAGCAGGGCTGTACACTAACTCAAAAACCAATGGTATTTAGAATCATTGGATGCCTTAGTGTCCTTAATTCCTTGGATAAACTCAAAGGCATTAAGGCTTCTGTCTAGAAATGTATCTATATAACTGCTTTTATTAGCTTGAGTGAAAAGATTATATACCCTCCACAGATTTATAGAGCCCTCTTCTTCCCTGCTGAAAAACTTGTCCTCATAATAATCCTTTGCCATAGTATTTATATGGCTGTCATTAAAATGAAATGGAGCTACTGCCTGTTTCTCTGCTGTGTGATGGGTAAGCTTCTTGTTAATTTCTAATACCTCTGCTATTTCTTTCAATATTCTATTAAAATATTGATTGGTAATTCTTGGTAATAGATATTCACTTTCTGATTTATACTTTTCAAGAATGGCAAGTGGTTCATCAAAGATTAAAGGAATAGAAAAAGCTCTCTCTGTCTTTTGTCTTTCCTTATAAATCCAAATTATTCCCTCATCATCTTTCTTTAAATCTGATTTTTTCAAACTAAACATCTCACTATATCCCAGCCCCGTATAACAACAAAATATATAGCAATCCCTTACTTTGTTTAGAATTTCTGATTTAAAGTTTCTGTTTTTCAACTTATCCAACTCATCTTGGGTAAGAAACACTATCTTGGTTTTAGCTTGTTTGGGTTTATGCTCATCAAATGGATTAAAATCTATTAATTTCTGCTTTCTAGCAATTTTAATAACTTTTTTTAGTCTTTGTATTTTCTTGTTAATGGTAACTTGTGAGTTATTTTTCTCTGTTTTTAGAAAATAATCAAAATCTTCTATAAAATTAAAGTCCAAATCTATAAGATTTATATCTTTCTTTTTGTATTTAAAAGAAACATATTCTTTTACTGCTGGGAGAATTTCATAGAATTTACCCCATGTGGACTGCTGAAATCCCTGCCTATCATCTTCCTAAGCCTTTCCATATAATTAGAGTAAAATTCTACTATTCCTATCTGTTTAGATGATGGCTCTCCTTTATACTGCCTAAAAATATCCTCCACATCAAAAGTTCTTTCTCCTACTTGTAAAAACAAAAAAGCCTGATTAATTTCTTGTTTAATCAGACTTAGTTGAGTATTTATTTGTGTATTTTCTGTATTCAAAGGAAATGCCTGTTGTTTAGCTGAACTCCAATTCTTTGGATTGATAAATAATCCTGTGGAGAATTCATGTCTTTGTTTATTATAAGTTATTCTACATTTTATAGCACATTTACCTGATGTATTCATTCTATTTTTAGCAATTAAAAACAAAATATTAATTTTAGTTTTATTCATATGTTTATTATAAATAATTAGTTAGCTTAAATTATTGCACACCTTAATTTTTTTAATGCACACCTAATTGCACACCCAAAACCCCCAAAAACACACCCTATAAAAACTAACTGAAAATAAAGCAAAAGATATAAAACATTGATTGTCACATACAAAAATAAAAGAGACCTACATTACTGTAAGTCTCTTGCGCCTTTTGCTGGGCTCGAACCAGCGACCCTCTGATTAACAGTCAGATGCTCTAACCGACTGAGCTAAAAAGGCTTATTCTATCTTTTTAGAATGGTGCAAATTTAACAACATTTTTTATATCCACCAAATTTTTATAGCACTTTTTACAATTATTTTTCTAAAATTTATTCATGATTAACTTAACAATGTCATTTCCAAAGATTAACACCATCAAAGACAATAGGAAAATAACTCCAATCATCTGAGCGTTTTCCAAGATTTTTTGTGGAACAGGCTTCCTTGTGACTATTTCCCAAAGCGTAAATACCACATGTCCGCCATCAAGACCAGGAATAGGAAGCAGGTTTAGAAATGCTAACCAAACAGAAAACATAGCCGTAAAACTCCAGAAGAAAGTCCAGTCAATTGCATAATTTCCAGCTGTGTCTTGTCTTACATGCATCTGATTAACAATTGCAATAGGACCACCTACTTTTTTGTAACCTTTTACTGTTTTATTAAACACAAGTTTAAATTGTTTTATCTGATAGGTCAGTTCCTCTATGGAGCGTGTGAAACCTCTTGATACGGCTTCTATTGCGGTAAAGTCCTTTTTTGTTAGAAAGTTTCTGCCAACAGAGATGCCTATCATTCCTTCTTTTGATACAGGAAGTTTTAAATCTACCATATTACCTGCTCTTTCTACTTGAACCAAAGCTTCCTGTCCTGCGTGTTTTGATAATGCAGAAGGCAGTTCATCGTAAAAAGTAATATTTTTATCATTGATTTTTAGTATTCTATCTCCTTTTTGTAATCCTGCATCTATTGCTGTTTTAGCTATCACAGTATCTACTATGGGTTCTATTCTCGGGACAAGGAATCCCTTTGGTGTATCTTCTCGAAATACCATAGCTTTGCCTTCGTCATTGGTATGAAAAATTACTTCTTTTCCACCCCTTAGCACAGTAATATGGTCGCTTAATAAAACATCCAGAGATAGTTTTTCTAAATTTTTCTGTTCTTTTCCATCTACTTTTAGAATTTTATCTCCATCTTGGAATCCCATCTTCTTGGCTGATTCACCATAAGTAATCGTTACATTTTTATCAGGATTAAAAATCATTTCTCCATTAAAATAGGAAAGACAAGAATAAATAAACCAAGCTAAAAAGAAATTAACGGTAACTCCGCCAAGCATGATGATAAGTCTCTGCCAAGCTGGTTTGCTACGGAATTCCCAAGATTCGGCAGGCTTTTTCAGCTGTTCCAAGTCCATGCTTTCATCCACCATTCCTGCTATCTTTACATAGCCACCCATAGGCAGCCAGCCAATGCCCCATTTTGTGCTGTCTTTGTGCTTTCTCCAGTCGTCATCAGGCAGGTTTTCTGTATTGACAGGAACTTCTTTTTTTTCTCCATCTATCTCGATGATTTCTGTATCAGGCTGATTCTTAGAGAAAAATTTGTATTGCCATTTTCCATTGATTTTTTTCATGGAAAATAAAGAAAACCAAGGGTCAAAAAACAGGAAAAATTTCTCTGCACGGGTCTTGAACCATTTCGAAGGAAAATAATGCCCTAATTCGTGTAAGAAAACTAAAATAGAAATACTTAGAATAAACTGAAATATTTTTAATGCTAATTCCATCAAATTTAAAATTAAAATCGTGCAAAGGTAATAAAAACATTATTAAATATTTTTGGATTAAAAATAAAAATAATAGATTTACAATCAAAAATCAGAAAAAAATGAAAATAACAGCGTTAAATTTGGATATTCGATGGAAATCTCCAGAGGAAAACACCAATATCATTGAAGAAAAATTAAAAGATGAACAAGCGGATGTATTCCTTCTCCCAGAGATGTTTACTACGGGGTTTTGCGTTGATACGGAAGAGGTAGCAGATAGCAAAGGTGAAACCCTAGCATGGATGAAGCGTTTTGCAGAGAAGAAAAAATCAGCAGTGGGAGGGAGTGTTTCAGTGAAAGAAGATGGACGGTTTTATAATAGATTTTATTTCGTGGAACCTTCTGGAAAAGTTCATCAATACGATAAAAAACACTTGTTCTCTTTCGGTGGAGAGGACAAAATCTACACACCAGGAAAGGAGCGTGTAGTGGTTGATTATAAAGGAGTTAGGTTTTTGCTTTTGGTGTGTTATGATTTGAGATTTCCTGTATTTGCCAGAAATGTAGATAATTATGATGTAATGATAGATGTAGCCAACTGGGCTGAACCTCGTATTTTGGCGTGGGAAACTCTTTTAAGAGCTAGGGCTATTGAAAACCAATCATTTGTGTTTGGAGTTAATAGAATAGGGATAGATGGTTCTGGGTTGAATTATCCAGAAAGTACCCGTTGTTTCTATGCCGACGGGACAGAGATTTCTGAGAAAAAAGGAGATATAGTATCAGCAAATATAGATTTGGAGAAACTAAATTCTTTTAGACAGAAATTTAAAGTCCTTTTAGACAGAGATGATTTTGAGCTAAAATAAAGGGATTTAGAAATAATTCTAAATCCCACATAGTTAAAATTTAATAATTGAAATACTCTAACTTATGAAAAATCTATTTAAAAATCATCATCAGAATCTATAGTAAAAGAACGAGATTTGAAATCCTTGTCATGTCTTTCTGAAATCACATCCTCCCCTTTCTGCTCAATGATAAAATTTGTAGATTCATTGAACATTTCTAAAAAACTTTTGAAATCCTCTTTATAAAGATAGATTTTGTGCTTCTCAAAAGTTGCTTCACCACTTTCATTAAAGTTCTTTTTACTTTCTGTAATTGTAAGATAGTAATCTCCTGCTTTGGTTTCTCTCACATCAAAGAAATAAGTTCTTCTCCCTGCTTTTAACACCTTTGTAAAGATTTCGTTTTCTTGGCGTTCTTTGTAATCACTCATGTTTCAAATACTTTTAAAATCTACTAAGGCAAATTTAAAATTTTTCTTTAAAAGAAAAAAGAATTATTTTAAAAAAGCTATGAAAAATCATGTTTTATAAGCAGATACTATTTCCCTGCTGAGTAATTTCTCTGTGCGTGATGATAATGGCAGTGCAGTTTTGCACCTCGGTTTGTATATTTTTCAAAATATTGTCTTCTGTTTTGGTGTCCAATGCGGAGAGACAATCATCAAAAATAATAATCTGCGGCCGTTTTATGAGGGCTCTGGCGATGCAGATTCTTTGCTTCTGTCCTCCCGAAAGCATTACTCCCCTTTCGCCTACAATTGTCTGATGTTTATCCTTGAAATTAATGATATCTTTATGTACATCTGCTATTTTTGCGTATTTTTCTACCATTTCTGCGGAAGGATTATCCACTGCAAAGCCGATGTTATGCTCTATTGTATCAGAAAACAAGTAACTCTCCTGCGGGACATAACCGATAAAATCACGATAAAGGTCTAAGTTATGCTCCTTCAGGTTTCTGCCATCTATCAAGATTTCGCCTTCATCTGGGTCTATCAGCCGGCAAAGGAGAAGAGCAATGGTAGATTTTCCGCTTCCTGTTTTTCCTGTAATGGTGATGGTTTCTCCTGCTTTCACTTTGAAACTCAGATTCTCCAATGCTTTTATGCCAGTATTAGGATAGGTGTAGCTCACATTTCGGAACTCTATATCGCCTTTTATCTTATAAATTTCATGATTAGTATTGATGATTTCAGAGTTGATGTCCATAAACTCATTTACCCGCTGCATAGAGGCTTCTGCCCGCTGGTTGATGGAAGTCACCCAGCCTACCGTACTGAAAGGAATCACTAAAAAGTTGGCATACATAAAGAAATTGGCAATCGTACCGATGTTTATTTCCCCATTGATATATTTCTGCCCGCCAATGTAAATGATAGACACATCCAAAATACCAATTACGAAAACAAGAGATGTATGGAAGAAATTTTCATACTTGGCTAAATCTATTGCCCTGTTTTGGTATTCTCTTACTCTAATGCCGTATTTCTTTTCGATATATTTTTCTTTGTTAAAGAACTTTATTACCCGTACTCCGGAAAAACTGTCCTGCACGAAAGTAGAAATCGCCGACTGGCTCTCCTGCAGCATTTTTGATTTCTTTCCGACAATCCCGCTTACTTTATAAACAGAAAACGAAAGAACCGGCAGAAGAACAAGAATAATCATCGTCATCTGAACATCAGTACTGAACATATATACGCTGGTAATCATCAGCAAAACAATTAAATTTGCTACATACATTACCCCAGGCCCCAGATACATTCTTATAGCGATAATATCTTCACTCAGACGGTTCATCAGGTCACCCACCGTAGTTTTCTTGAAAGAAGTAAGGGATAATTCCTGATAGTGTTTGTAAATCTCGTTTTTAAGTTCATATTCTATCTTTCTGGAAGCCACTATGATGGTCTGCCTCATCATAAAACGGAAAATACCTGCTACAATGGAAGAACCGATGATAATCCCAGCATTAAGCAGTAAAACCTTCAGTAAGGTTTCATTAGAGATGTCCTTACTATTCAGTGCTTCTTTTATCACATCTACTGTTTTCCCCAAGTACTGAATCCAATAAATATTAAAAAAATTACTGAGAAATATAAATAACAATCCCAAGGAAAACATCCTGCGGTGTTTCCAAAAATACGGATTTAGAGTTTTTAGGGCTTTCATAGATTTCTAGCTAAGAAACTACAAAAATAAAATAAAAAACCATAATGAGAATGTTCATTATGGTTTGATTTTATCAGCCAGTATAGTTTTCTGCTTTTTCTTGGTCAAACTCCCCTTCCCATTTGGCAATAATGACTGAAGCCATACAATTGCCGATTACATTCAGTGAGGTTCTCCCCATATCCATCAGTTCATCAATTCCTAAAACGGCAGAAAGGATAATCAAAGGCAGCCCAAACTGGTCGGCAGTTGCAGTGAGGATAATCAGCGCCGCTCTTGGAATCGCTGCCACACCTTTACTCGTAATCATCAAGGTAAAGCACATCAGCAGCTGCTGTCCTATCGGCATATCTATTCCTGCTGCCTGTGCCACGAAAACAGCCGTAAGAGAGAGATACAATGCTGTTCCATCAAGGTTAAAGCTATATCCCGTAGGCACCACGAAAGAGACTATTCTCCTCGGAACTCCGAATGCCTCCATATTGGTCATTACCTTCGGCAGGGCTGCATCTGAACTTGTTGTTGCAAAGGCGATAGAAACAGGCTCTTTAATTGCAGAAATAAAATTCTTGATAGGAATTTTCAAATACAAAGCCAAAGGAAGCAATACTATCAGTATAAACCCTGCCAACGCAGCATAAAGCGTAAGGAGCAACAAGAAAAGGTACTTTAGGACATCTGCTCCCAAATATCCCACTGCAAATGCTATAGCTGCTCCTACACCTACTGGTGCAAAATACATCACGATGCGGGTATATTTAAACATCGTTTCCGAAAGGCTTTCTACAAAATCTATTAGAGGCTTTTTCTTTTTTTCATCAAGCATGGCCAGCCCTATCCCAAAGAATACAGAAAAAACAACAATCTGCAATACTTGGTTTTCATAGATGGATTTAATGATGTTCTCCGGAAAAATATCCCGAAAGAAAGATGTCGTCTTATAAATCCACTGGTAATTTTCTGGAATATTCTCTAAAGCTTTTATATCGCTTGCTTTTGCTTCCGTGTTTTTAGGTAATTCATGTTGAGGTAGTTTACTGAGGTCTATACCCACCCCTGCTTTAGAAATATTAATTGCTGCTAAACCTATAAAAATTGCAAAAGTAGTAGCTACATTAAAGTATAATAATGATTTCCACGCCATCCTCCCTACCTGCTTCAGATCCGAATGCCCCGCTATACCATAGACTAAGGTTGCAAAGAGGATAGGCCCTACAATGGTCTTCACCAATTTAATAAATCCACTGCTGAGCGGTTGTAAAGAAAGTGCCACTTCCGGATGCTCCACCCCGATGATAATGCCCAATATCATGCTGGTAAGAATCCATGTGGTAAGTCCCCTTTTCTTTACTGCATAAAAAATAAAGGCTCCGCCAATGATGAAATGCGTAGCCGTAAAAACTTCCTTAGGTAAAGGATAAACAAGATTAATTCCATAAACTACTGCTCCAAAAGAGAGAATTAAGAGAGGAAACAGCCGAAATAAAATAGCCTTCATGGGTTAGTATATTTAAATATCTTGCAAATATAAGATTTACTGCCCATAAATATAAGCCTAACTTATAATATTTTGTTGCCCACTAAAAAAACAAAGTATGTTTTATTTACAGCCTGCCCTTCTTTTATTCAATTATAAAATATTGGGAGACGAACAAAAAAAAACTATGGCAGCACTGCTGCTTAGTTTTTATTTAAATTCTATAATTCCGCCTACTACTTTTTTTACATCTCTTTGTTTCGGGTTTCCGTGGATTTCTATTCTTCCGCCTGCTCTCACGGTAGCATTTACAGCTTTGGAAGCGTAGACTTCTGCTTTTCCACCTGCATTTACAGTTACAGAAACATTTTCGCCCTTGTTGTCATCGCCTTTGTATTTTGCGCCAGAGTTCATCACGATTTCCTGAACATCTGCATTTCCTGAAAGTTCTACTTCGCCGCCAGAGTTTCCTCTTACATTCAGCTGTTTTACATCCTCTTTCATTTTGATTTTAGAACCTTCATTAGAAGTGATTTTTAGTAGATTGGCTTTCAATACATCATCAGAAGTGATTTCTGAACCTTGGCTCGCCTGAATATCACTGAGGTCATTGTAATAAACCTTTACTTTAACATCATCTCCTTGCAGGAGTTTCAAAGTTTTGGTACGGATTTTTAGTTCTCCGTTTTTATTGATTACTTGGATTTTCGAACTGCCATCGCCTATGATTTCCACTTTGTTTTTCTTGGATTCTATAAGCTCTACGGAAATTCTGTCATAGACTTTTAGAGAAATAAAATCACCGACATTTCTATCATTCTGTGCAAAAGAGCACGCCACACCGAAAAGGAATAAAATTCCTGATAATAAATTTTTCATTATGTTTGATTTTTCTGTTAAAACGAAAAAAATGAACTTTCATTATGTTTTAAATAAAAAAAGACTTTCTTGAAGAAAGTCTTTTGTAATATTTTAAGTAAGCATACCGCCATCTACATTGATAACCTGCCCTGTAACATAGGAAGATAAATCACTTGCCAAGAATAGGCATGTATTGGCTACATCAGTAGTCTGCCCTCCTCTCTTTAATGGGATGGCATCTCTCCAGCCTTGTACCACTTCTGGGCTTAGTTTAGCTGTCATTTCTGTTTCTATGAAACCTGGCGCTACGGCGTTACAACGGATGTTTCTAGAACCAAGCTCCAAAGCAACAGATTTAGAAAATCCGATAACACCAGCCTTAGATGCTGCGTAGTTTGCTTGTCCTGCGTTTCCTTTAACACCTACCACAGAAGCCATGTTGATAATAGACCCACTTCTTGCTTTCATCATAGGTTTGATAGCTGCTTTTGTAAGGTTGAAAACAGAATCCAAATTCACTTTCATGATGATGTCCCACTCCTCTTTGCTCATTCTAAGGAGAAGATTGTCTCGGGTAATTCCTGCATTATTCACAAGGATATCTATCTGCCCGAAGTCTGCGATAACATCGTCTATCAGTTTTTGAGCCTCATCAAAATCGGCAGCGTTAGAGTGGTATTCTTTAGCTGTAGTGATTTTATTTAGGTCTGCTTCTACTTGTTTTGCTAAGTCATCTGGACCGATGTGGGAGAATGCTATTTTAGCTCCCTGCTCTGCGAAAACTTCTGCTATTCTTTTTCCGATACCTGTAGCCGCACCTGTGATGAGAGCTACTTTTCCTTCTAATAATTTCATATTCTTATTATTTTGGTTCAAAATTAAGGATTATTTTTAAAACCTAAAAGGCTGAGAGGATTTATCTTTTAGATTTTATTTGATGATTTAGGATTTGGTTGCTGTTTTTAGAATAAAAGAGATAATTAAGGTTTCCCATTTTAGTCACATAAAGGGAAAAGTATCGGATAGAAATTTTCTTTATTTTTTATGAGAAACTTCTTTTTATCAATAGTAACAGTTTTTTTATTATAGAAAGATACTTTTGTAAAGCCTAAATAAAATCTTGTCAATGGTAGTTTGGTGAGGGTTTTATTTCCTTTAACTATAGTGTTCTTTTTATCACAACAGTCACATTCTGAAATTTTAAAATTATTTTTTTTCCAAATATCATTGATGTAAAAACCTAATCCCATACTATCATCAAAATATAAAAAGGCTTTATTATCATTCAGTAATTTCTCAATATTACTACTTCTATTATATTCTTGGACGCTGGTTATTATTTTACCTGCTTTTCCTTTTACAGAGATTATTATAGGGTCTGATATTTTAATTGTATCTTTTGTTAAATAAAAACCGTTTGTTTCCTGAGAATAGAGTTTGATACTAACTATTAAACATAGAAAGAGTGCTATTGTATTTATTTTCTGGGATATTTTCATTTCATTCATTTACTTTGATTATCTAATCTTTTACTTTAAATAAATCTCCTACGGATACTCAAAACCAAAATAAATTTTACACAGCTTGTCTTGGTCAAAGGTATATTCTGCAAAATAAATTGGCAAATTATACTTTTCTAAAAAATGAGACTTTTCATAATCTGAGATTTCATACCGAAGAACATGATTAGTTTCTACAAAATTATTTCCTTTTATCTTTATCAAATCTTTTTTAGAAATGCCTAATTTTACTCCACTTTCCGTGGAAAAGTTTTTATATTTAGTAGGATTTGGGATAGTTTTCTTATCATACGGACTTATTTCTGCTTGATAAAATTCGTTTCTTTTTGTTCCATAGAAAAGATAAAGTTTAAGGATTTCAGTTTTATTTTCATTAGTAAAAATAGCATAGGGCAATGCTTCCTTATCTTCTATAACAATGTATTTCAAATCACTATATCCCAAAACTACAGCAGTAGTATCTGATAATTTTATATCATTGACACTTATATCTGGTACAATGTTATCCCTATATGTTTCATTTTTTGCACAACCTAACACTAACACCAATATAATTAACAATTTTATTATCAATAAAATACTTATTTCTCTACTACTATGTTTTTCTAATTTTAATTGGTTCATTTGATATTTTTCTCAATTTCTAAAAATTTAAAATAAATCAAATCTGGTTATTCACCACCAAAACCATTTCACCTTTCAGGGTTTTACTTTTGGAAAACTCTATGAGTTCTTCTATGGTTCCGCGTTTGGTTTCTTCAAATTTTTTGGAAATTTCTCGGCTGAGGCTGATTTTCGTTCCTTCGCCGAAAAATTCCTTTATCTGCTCCAGAGTGGTGTTTATCTTGTGCGGACTTTCGTAGAGAACTATCGTTTTTTTCTCTTCTGCCAGCTGTTTCAGTTTTGTCTGTCTTCCCTTTTTCTGCGGCAGAAATCCCACGAACAAAAACTCATTATTAGGCAGTCCGGAAACCACCAGCGCCGGCACGAAAGCCGTAGCACCAGGCAGACACTGCATTTCTACCTCGTGGTCCGCACATGCCTTTGCCAGCAGATATCCAGGGTCAGAAATTCCAGGCGTTCCTGCATCCGTAATGATGGCGATATTCTGACCATTTTTCAGGTCTTCTATCACTTTAAGTGTCGCTTGATGTTCATTGTGTAAGTGATATGATTTCAATGGTTTAGAAATTTCAAAATGTTTCAATAAAATTCCCGAAGTCCGTGTATCTTCACAAAGAATATAGTCCACTTCTTTCAAAATTTTTACTGCCCGAAAAGTCATATCTTCCAGATTGCCAATAGGCGTAGGAACAAAATAAAGTATACCGCTCATAAATTCTTTTATTAAAATTGTTTAAATTTGGGATTTAATTTTGAATTTTTCACATCAAAATCAAAAGGCTAATTTACAATGTTTTTAGAAAATACAATCAATCACGCCAAACAAAGCGGCTGGATGGAGGTTATCTGTGGTTCTATGTTTTCTGGAAAAACCGAAGAACTCATCAGAAGGCTCCGCCGTGCAGAGATGGCTGGACAGCAGGTAGAAATCTTCAAACCCAAGCTGGACAACCGCTATGCCGATGAAGAGGTGGTCTCCCACAACCAAAATAAAATAAAAAGCACTCCCGTAGAAACTCCCGATGAGATTCTACTCCTTGGGTCTAACTGTGATGTGGTGGGCATAGATGAGGCGCAATTTTTCGATGAAAGCATTGTAGAAATAGCCAATCAGCTGGCGAACAACGGCGTTCGTGTGGTGATTGCTGGGCTGGATATGGACTACATGGGAAGACCTTTCGGGCCGATGCCCAACCTGATGGCTACGGCAGAATATGTTACGAAAGTCCATGCCATCTGCAAGAAAACAGGGAACTTGGCAAATTATTCCATGAGAATCTCAGGGAGTGATGATTTGGTACAATTAGGAGAAACTGACAGCTACGAGGCTGTGAGCAGAAAAGTTTTTACAGAAGAAGTTTTGAATAAAAAATAATGATATACAGCACATTACAAATTTCGCAACTTACAGATTCTAAACTGATTGGGAATCAAGATATTCTCATCAGCAATATCTCTTTTGACAGCCGAAATCTTTATTCTATTTCGGATACGGCGTTTATTGCCATTAACACCAAAAATAATTCTGGCGAAAAATACATTTCTTCCGTAGTAGAAAAAGGCGTGAAAGTCATTATTTCTGAAAACTACTACCCTGAATACGAAGACATTACATGGATTATCACCAAAAATTCTATTGAGTTTTTACAAATTTTAGCCAAAAAACATTTAGAAAATTCCCATTTAGAAAACACCATCGGCATTACAGGAAGCAACGGCAAAACCATTGTAAAAGAATGGCTTTGTCAGTGTCTTTGGGATGAATTCTCCACGGTGAAATCTCCCAAAAGTTTCAACTCGCAGATTGGGCTTCCTATCTCGCTGCTGCAAATCAATGAAGAACACCAGCTGGGAATCTTTGAAGTCGGAATTTCTAAACCGAGCGAAATGGCGAAATTGGAAAATATTTTCGCTCCGAAAATCGGCGTTTTGACGCACATCGGTTCTGCTCATTCTTCTAATTTTAAAAATGAAGAAGAACTGATAAATGAAAAAATCATTCTTTTCAAAGAAAGTGAAACTATTATTTATAACGGAGATAATGAATTGGTTTATAATTTAGTAAATAAACTTTATTCAAGTAAAAATTTAATTAGTTTCGGACTGAACCAAAGAAATGATGTCCGTATTTCTTCCGATTATAAAAATCCTAATGAACGCATCGGGATAAAATATTTTGATGAAGAAATCAGTATTTCTCTCCAAAAACGAGATGAGGCTACACTTTCCAATATTCTGGCGATTGTGGCCGTTTTAAAATCGCTGAAAATCTCCAATGAAAAGATTGTAAGCAAAATCCAAGACCTGCATTCTGTGGAAATGCGTCTGGAGAGTGTGAACGGCATTAGGAATAATCTGATTATCAATGATTCTTTTAATCTAGATTTGGATTCGTTAATCATTGCATATCAGTTTATTAACCAATATCAAAAGCAGAAAAAATCACTCATTCTTACAGATATTTTGGATACGATAGAAAAGGACGAAATATTGTATAAAAAAGTCGCGGAACTTACCAACGAGCAGGATTTTGAAAATATCATTCTCATCGGCGAACACATCACGAAGTATAAAGATTTGTTTTCAGGGAAAGTCAAAATCTTTGACAACACTCAGGAACTTATAGACAGCCAGTATCTCAATACGATTGAAAATCAGTTGATTTTATTAAAAGGAGCAAGAGTTTTTGAAATTGAAAAAATCAAAAAACTTTTAGAACTACAAAAGCACGATACTACGCTTGAAGTAAATCTTAATGCCATCGTGCATAATATAAACATTCACAAGAGTTTACTAAAACCAGATACAAAAGTCTGTGCGATGGTGAAAGCTTTTTCCTATGGACTGGGCGGCTACGAAATTGCCGAATATCTACAGCATCACCATATTGATTATCTGGGAGTTGCCTATGCAGATGAGGGAGTGGATTTACGGAAAAACGGCGTGACTACGCCTATCCTTGTGATGAATCCTGAGCAGAGCAGCTATGATACCATCATAGATTATCATCTAGAGCCTGAGATATACAGCCTGAGGGTTTTGGATTTATTTGGGAAACAGCTCCAAGCGAAAGGCATCCAAGAGACCTACCCTATCCATATCAAGATAGAAACAGGAATGCATCGCCTTGGTTTTAAAGAAGATGAAATAGATGATTTGATTAAAACCTTGAAAAAATACAATGTCAAAATAGCGAGTATTTTCAGCCATTTATCTTGCGCGGATGTTCCCGAAGAAAAGGAATATACACTGCACCAGCTGGAAACCTTTGAGCGAGTTTCAAATAAAATCGTTCAAAACATTGATTATAAACCTATTAGGCATATTCTCAATACTGCTGGAATTATCAATTTTACTGATTATCAATATGATATGGTAAGAATAGGTATTGGGATGATGGGCATTTCCTGCGTTCCTCAAATAGAAAAACAGCTCCAAAATGTGGCTACATTTAAAACCGTGATTTCTCAGATTTCCAAAGTAGAAAAAGGAGATTCCATAGGATACAGCAGAAAATACATCGCTGAGAAAGATACCAGAATCGCCACCATTCCGATAGGTTACGCAGACGGAATTCCTCGGCTGATAGGAAACAAAAAGGGATTTGTCATCATCAAAGGGCAGAAAGTTCCTATCGTGGGAAATGTGTGTATGGATATGCTGATGGCAGATTTGGGCGAAATTCCTGCAAAAGAAGGTGATGAGGTTGTTATATTCAATTCCTGTAAGACTTTGGAAGAGTTTGCAGACTATTGCCAGACCATTCCTTACGAGGTTCTTACTTCCATTTCACGAAGAGTCAAAAGAATTTATGTAAAAGATTGATTATGAAAAAGTTACTTCAAATATTTATAATAATGTTTTCTTTGAGTTTGTATAAAGCTCAGGTAAAAGAAAACATGAAAATTCCGAAAAACCCAAAAGTAGGGCTTTCCCTGGCGGGCGGCGGTGCGAAAGGCTTTGCCCATGTAGGCGTGTTGAAAGTGATAGACTCACTGGGAGTAAAAATAGACTATATCTCTGGAACCAGCATGGGAGCGATAGTTGGCGGTCTTTATGCATCGGGCTATTCGGTAAAGGAAATAGAAAAAATCATTAAAGAAACGGATTTTTACGAAATTCTTGCCAATGAAAAAGACCGAAAAGAAACTTCATTTTTTGATAAAAATAATGACAAATACCTGCTGAATATTCCTTTTGAAAAAGGTAAATTCAATGTCCTACCAAAAGCCATTTCACAAGGACAAAAAAATCTTTTCCTCTTAAAGGATTTATTTAACAATGTTTCTAATGTAACAGATTTCTCAAAGCTGAATATTCCTTTCATGTGTGTGGCAACCAATCTGGAAAATGGAAAAGTAAAAATTTTTGAAAAAGGAGATTTGGTGAATTCTATCATGGCGAGTTCCGCCTATCCTTCATTGATAAATCCTGTAAAAGTAAATGACAGCCTATATATAGATGGCGCGATGACAGTAAATTTTCCATCAAAACCTCTTAAAGATAAAGGTATGGACATCGTCATCGGAGTGGATCTAAGTCTTCCTTTGGCGAATAAAGATGAGCTTAATTCGGCCATAAAGATTTTAGACCAAGTGATAGACTTCACTATACAAAATGAAAATAAAACCCAATATAAGAATACAGATATAAGAATTCATCCTAATCTGAAAGGATATTCTTCCACAAGCTACGGCGACAAAGAAAAAATCCTAAATTTAGGATATGAAGAAGCTAAAAAATACATTGATATACTCAATAAATTACCAAAAAGAGATTCTCTACCGAAAATGATGAGCAAGCCTATCTATGCTAATATTTATAAAGTAGACAGCCTTATTTTGGTGAATAGCAGGATTTTTAATGAATCTTATGTAAAAGGGAAAATGAACCTTAAAATTCCTTCTCTGCAGACTTATACTGGAATTAACCAAATGATTGATAAATTATATGCTACCAATAATTATAAACTTATCAATTATGACCTGATACAAGACAAAGGGAAAAACATTCTAAAGCTGGAATTAGAAGAAGATAATGCTCGGTTTTTGCTGAAATTTGGGCTGCATTATGATGAAGTTTTCAAAACTGGACTGCTCATCAATACAACCATCAAAAGGTTTTTATTCCAAAACTCTATTCTCTCCCTTGATGCTATCGTGGGAGGAAATAAACCGAGATATTATTTTAATTATTTCGTGGATAATGGCTACTTCCCTGGGTTTGGGATTTATTCTTCTGGGATGAATCTACAGCTCTATGATGATAATAGAAATGAAATAGGAAAATGGAAATGGTTTAGAAATGAAATTTATCTTCAGTCTATTTGGAAAGATAGATATGCCATAGGAGGAGGAATGAGCCATGATTATTTTGAGTCCAAAATAGGAACTACCCACTATGATAATGAAAAAAACTTTCTCAATCCTTATGTTTTCATTAAAAGTGATACGAGGAATGACAAGGATTTTTCATCAAGAGGTTTCTACCTTAATATAGAAGGAAAATTATTGGATATTTTTAATAAAAAAATTGAAAAACAGATTTTCCAAACCAAAGCTGACATCCGAATGAGTTTCCCTATTTCCAGCCGTGTAACTTATAGGCTGAATCTTTTCGGAGGATTTACTTTTGGGAAAGATGTTCCGTACTATTATCATTTCTACCCAGGTGGAATTTTTGAGCAGAATTTAGGGAATTTTGTAAGTTTCCAAGGCTATCAGTTTGGGAATTTTAGTGCGGATAATCTTATCGTTGCTGGGAATGATTTTCAGTTTAGGATTAAGAAAAACTATTTCATCACAGGGCATGTTAATCTTATCAATACCTTTGATATACAT
>CAUQHD010000008.1:0-20935 GCA_963517805.1 uncultured Flavobacteriaceae bacterium
ATATCCCCATATAGTAGGGTGGTACCAGAGGATAGATTCTAGATTTCTTTCTTTTTGGGAAGATAGTGTTCCATTGAAAAAGTTTTCTATTGCTTTTGTGAGCAGTTTGATGCCGCTAGCCAGCTGAATAAGAGGATATGTTGAGAAATCATCTTGTTTTGTGACTGTGATATTTTCTTGGTATATCACGCTTCCTGTGTCTATTCCTTTATCCACGAAATGCACCGTAACTCCGTTGTTTTCAGCATCATTATTTACCAATGCCCAATAGGCTCCATGAACGCCCCTATACTTAGGAGTGATACCCGCATGAGTATTGATAAAAGGGCATTCTACGGCAGAAAACACTTTTTCAGATATGATTCTTGTCCCATTTACAATGATTAAATCAGGATTTATTTCCTTCAATAATTCTATAGTTTTTTTTGAATTTACAGATGAAACATTTATCGTTTTATCATTAGGGATTTCATCGGCATTCATATTGTTTGCCTTCATGATTTCATCCCTTCTCTTTTTAGATGTGCTGCCTAAAAACTTACCGATAATCAACTGGAATAAAATCTGTCCTACAACGGTGAAAATCCCCAATCTTTTTATCCTTCTTTTGATAAATTTTTTGGTATTTTCTTTGTCTTCCACAATGATTTTTTCAATGCCGAATTTACTATCTAATGCATTGAAAACGATTTTTGAGGAATCACCTTTTCCCGCTAAAATAACGATTTTTTTACCCTTCATTTTTCATCTTTGCTGCCAAACTACTCATTGTGTAGCTTTGGAAATTATACTTTTCATTTAAAAATTTATAATGCTGCAGGATTTTCTCTAAAAACTTGAAATTTTCCTCCATATCTGCTCCGAAATTATGAGGATGCCACCATAAATGGTAGGTTAGATTGTTTTTAGCAGCAAAGGTCATGCTTTCCTTTATTCTACTTAACCTTAAATTTTCCAAGAAACTCAGTTTCGGCGAAAATGGTCTCAAGAAACGGCTTGATGGAATATTTACAGGAGTTTCTTTTTTTATGTAATCATCTGAATAACAGTTGTGTCCAGAAATATTGATGTAAGAATCCATCAGCCTAAAAGCTCGCCGAAATAGGCTTTCATTTTCACCACTTTTGGCTTTATACAGCCAAGAGTGTTCGTTTCCTCTGTAACAAGTAATTCCCAGCTCGGAGCATACTTGTAAGTATTTGTCATTGAACTGGTTCCGTGGGAAAATCAGTGAAGTTATCTCTATTCCTTGCTCCTTTGCTATCTGCACAGCCATTCTGATATCTTCTCTGAAAGATTCCAGTGTCTGTCCTTTTTCTAAACAATAGTAATGGGAAAAAGTATGGGTGCCGATTTCCTGCTCAGGATATTTTTTGACTTCATCAATCAGCAGTGGAGCAAAATGATATTTATCTTGGTTAAAATCACTGCCCAGACTCTCAAAATAAGCGTTTTCGTAGGGCGAAAGCGATTTGTCTTCGTATTGAGGTTTGATGGAAGGTAAATTTGCCAATAATTCTTCTTTGGTCTTGAAAAAAAGAAAACCAACAGTAGAAAAAGTAGCACAAACGGCATATTTTCTAAATAATTCCAGCGTTTGAGGAACTACTTTATGGACATTCAGAATGTTCTGCCCATAATCCTGAATGGTTCTTTCATCCCGAACACCCCACATGAGCTCAAAATCCAAAGAAATTACAAATTTACCGGCTTTCATTTTATTTTAAATTTTCCCAATACCAATCTACAGCTTCTTTCAGACCTTGCGCGAAGATGTGGCTCGGCTGGTAGCCTAGATTTTTTTGAGCTTTTTCTATACTTGCTAATGAGTGAGGAACATCTCCCTGTCTGTTTGGCCCATGGAGAATTTCCACTTTTGCGATTTCGTTATCATAAGCAGAAAGGTATTCTTTGAGCAGTTCAGCCATTTCTTTGATGGTTGTTCTATCACCCACAGCTGTGTTATATATTTGATTTAGAGCCTCTTCCTTATCAGTGATTAAGGCTAATAAATTCATCTGAATTACATTATCAATGTAAGTGAAATCCCTTGAATAGGTACCATCTCCGTTGATAGTAGGCGATTGGTGGTTGATTAGCTGGATTACGAATTTTGGAATTACTGCAGCATAAGCACCATTAGGGTCTTGTCTTCTTCCAAAAACATTGAAATATCTTAGTCCTATCGTATCAAAATTATAAACCCTTTTGAAAACATCAGCATAAAGCTCGTTCACATATTTCGTGATGGCATATGGAGAAAGCGGTTTTCCGATGATGTCTTCTACTTTAGGCAAGGATGTAGAGTCGCCGTAAGTAGAGGAACTAGCCGCGTAAACAAGTCTTTTTACTCCTGCATCTCTCGCCGCTACGAGCATATTTAGGAAACCGCCCACATTCACATCATTACTCGTGATAGGGTCATTGATAGAGCGAGGAACAGAGCCAAGAGCAGCCTCGTGTAGAACATAATCTTGTCCGTCACAAGCTTTTTTACAAGTTTCTAAATCACGAATATCACCTTCAATCAAAGTGAATTTTTCGTTTTTGAAAAAAGGCTCAATATTATGTCTGTGTCCCGTAGCAAAGTTGTCCAAAACTGTAACTATAGCTCCTAATTCTAATAGTTTTTCAACTAAATTGGAACCGATGAAACCAGCGCCACCAGTGACTAATATTTTTTTATTTTCTAGTTTTTCTTTGAAATTCATCCTTTAAATACACTTTTTATTTTATCGAATAGCGTTTTTTCCTTTGCACCATAGCCGTAGCCATATTTATTTCCGTAACCTAAATTACTCTTACTCACATCATTAAGCACAAAACCTACATTTTTAATTTTATTTGTCTTAATATTTTTATTAGCAAAATCTATAAGTTTTTCCTCTGTATAATTAGAGCGGGTTACATAAAGCGTAGTGTCCGCCAAATCTGCAAACAAGAAAGTATCTGTTACAAGCATCAGAGGTGCCGTATCTACTATAATATAATCGTAAAGAGGCTTCAATGTTTCTAATAAAACTTGATATCTTCCATTGGTCAGAAGCTCCGTTGGATTAGGAGGAATTGCTCCCGAATAAATCACATCCAAATGAGGATTCATATTAGACTGATGAATAACTTTATCAAGGGTAACATTTTCATCGTATAAAAACTCCGTGAGCCCCATATATACCCTGCTGTTCTTGTCATACCTCTGTAACTGAGGGTTTCTGATATCCGAACCTATGATGATTACCTTACGATTTGGATTAGCCAGCGTTAAAGCAAGATTAACCGATGCAAATGTTTTCCCCTCGCCTTTTATTGTAGAAGTTACAAACACTACTTTTCCTTTTTCTTTCTTAGGAATCATAAAGTTCATATTGGTAATCAAAATCCTGAAAGCCTCTGCCATAGGCGACAGGTCATTTCTTCCTACAATATCGCTCTCGCCTTTTCTTATTTTTGGAAGCTCTGCCAATACCACCGTTTGGGAAAGTCTCTCTATATCATGTTTTGTTTTTATCTTATTATCCAGAAGCTCTTTAATGTAAATCACCCCAAACGGAAGCACAATACCTACAAGCAAAGCCGCCAGCATGATGATGAGTTTCTTTGGAGCTACTGGCTTTTCTGTGCTGTGGGCATAATCTACTATTTTTGCTTTAGGTGCTGTAACAGCGAGGGAAAGCTGCGTTTCTTCCCTTTTTTGTAATAATAAAAGATAAAGATTTTCTTTTATCTGCTGCTGCCGCTCTATACTTCTAAATAATTTCTCTTGAGTAGGAACTTTTGAAATTCTGCTCATCAATTTTCCCTGTTCTTCAAGATATTTATTTCTTTCTAACTGCAGTCCCGTTCTATTCTTAGACAAAGTTTCCATCACGGAAAACCTCATGGAGTTGATTTTTTTAGTTATATCAATCACCACTGGGTTTTGGGCTGTAGAGTTTTCCAACAGGCGATTTCTTTCTATAATCAGTTGATTATAAGAGTTTATCACATTTCCCGCCGAAGCATCACTCAGCCCTATATTATTCGGTAGGATTTGATAATCTCCTTGTTTGGAAAGATAATCCATCAAGGCGTTAGTGAGCTCTAATTGAGAATCAACCTCCAGCTGCCTGGCTCTTGCCTGAGCATTGGTTTCTAAATTGATTTTAGTTTCAGTGGCAATATCAGTGATTTGATTTTCAGTTTTAAAACTCTGTTTTTCGTTTTCTACATCGCCAAGTTCTTTGGCAATAATTGCTATTCTTTCATCAATAAAATCTTTGGTTTTCTTCGATTCCGAGTTTTTATCATTTATCGCATCTTGGTTATAAACAACCACCAATTTATTAAGAAAATCCTGTGTTTTGGCTTTTATAGGAAGGTCAAGCGTAATCCCGATTACGGTAGCATCTTTATCTTTCGGTGCTATTGAAAGAATTTCTCGGTAATAATTCACAATCCGCTCTGTATTATATACTTTCAGTAAAAGTTCTTCTATTTTTTCCCCTTTGTAATCAGGATTTTTTTGAATGATAATATTCGCGTTGGGCAGGCTGATGGTTTTGTTATAAGTAGTCCTTATAACATCCGACATTTTATCAGAAGAAAGAATAAGTTCGCTCCCTTTTATTTCTAATAATATGTCTAATTTTTTCTGCTCATCGGAGGCATCTTTTTTTTCTCCAATAACATTGATAATAACCGGCGAAGTATCTTTATAAAGTTCTTTTTTTGTGAATGCAGCTTCTTGATAAACCTCGGCTGTGAGACCTAAGTCTTTCACTACCTGTTCTATCAGCTTTTTAGATTTTAAAATTTCTATTTCATTTTCTATGCTGTTTACATTCATCCCTCCAATTCCCGATAAATCAAAAAGACCGGAAGCTCCTTCTGGGAGCTTATTATTTTTGGCATCTTTTACCAAAATTGTAGTTTCTGTTCTATATATAGGCGTACTCAGTTTTATAAATAAATATCCGCCAAGCAGTGCCAGAAAAGCCCCAACTACAAACCACAGCCACCTATCTAAATAAGGCTTTATAAGTTCTCGTATATTAATATCTTTCTCTTGTAATTCTTGTGAATTATCCATTATTCTAAATTATTTATTTTCTAATTACCAATGCCAAAATTGTCACAATGATAGATGCCACCGAAATATAAACTCCCGCCTGAGGACCAAATAAAGATGAAGTCTCTTTGGTTTTATTGGCTGGAACTACAATCACATCATTTTGTTTTAAATAATAATAAGGCGAATTTATAAAATTAGCATCTGTGAGGTCTATTTTATGCGTAGTAATCTGCCCGTCTATATTTCTTACAAGCAGCACTTCTTTTCTCAGGCCGTAGATGGTAAGGTCTCCTGCTAGCCCTAAAGCGGAAAGAACCGTAGCCTGTCCATCAGGGATTTGGTAAGTTCCTGGTTTATTTACTTCTCCCATAATCACTATTTTATAATTAGCAATTCTGATATTCACCATCGGATTTTTAATGTACTGGGCAAGTTTTTCCTGAAGTTCTGCTTTCAGATTTTCGGTAGTTTTTCCCTTGGTATTTATTTTCCCTATCACAGGAAAGTCTATATCGCCGTTGGTATCCACTATATAGGTAGGTCCAGACACCGCATCAGCAGCCTTTGTCTGGAGATTTCCGCTTGACAGAGTATACTGCGAAACCTCCCCCGAAGAGTAGTTTTGGTTAAAGGGTTTGGTCACATCCATATCTTTGGCTGTAACTAAAATTGCGAGCTGGTCACCTGTCTGTATCGTGGATTTCATATTCTCCGCAGAAGTCTTGAGTGCTACTTCTTGGATGTTTTTTAAATAATTAATATGCTGATTTCTGCATGAACTCAGAAATGTTACCATAATTAAAAATAAAACTACTTTCTTCATTAAATTTATTTTAATTTTACAAATATACACATCTTTATCGGTCTAAAACCTCAAATACGGAATTATTACTTTTAAACTCAGGAACAATATCTTTCAGAAGACTTACTATTTCTTCATTATCGCCAGATTTTGCTTTCTGGATAACCTGCTCTGTAAGAGTATTAATTCTGCTGAAATCCATCGCAGAATCTTTGGAAATCATAATTTTTTCGTGGTGGGTTGCTAGGGTTTTTGCATCATCACTTAATAACTCTTCATACAGTTTTTCGCCAGGTCTGAGCCCCGTGATTTTCAGCTGAATGTCTATCCCTGTTTCCAGCCCATAAAGTCTTATCATCCGCTTGGCTAAATCTATAATTTTAACAGGCTCTCCCATATCAAAAACATAGACTTCCCCACCCTGCCCCATAGTTCCAGCTTGTAAAACCAGTTCGCAGGCCTCTGGAATGGTCATAAAATATCGGGTAATTTCAGGGTGCGTGATGGTAACAGGTCCTCCATTTTCTATTTGTTTTTGAAATATCGGAATCACGGAACCATTGGAACCCAGCACATTACCAAACCTTGTAGTGATGAACTTTGTTTTATTACCTTCTACATTCTGCAAAGACTGGACAAAAAGTTCTGCCACCCTCTTGGTTGCCCCCATTACATTGGTAGGATTTACTGCTTTGTCAGTAGAAATCATCACAAAACGCTCTACTCCAAATTTGGACGAAAGCTCCGCTAAATTCTTACTTCCTAAAATATTAACACGAACTCCCTCTGCTGGATTGTCCTCTACAAGAGGGACATGCTTGTATGCCGCCGCATGATAAACAATAGAGAAATGATGTTCAGAAAAAACACGCTCCATCTTATTTCTATTGGAAATATCGGCAAGTATAAATCGGAAATCCACCTCTGGAAAGGCTTCTTTCACTTCTAAACCGATGTTGTGCAGCGGAGTTTCTCCTTGGTCTAATATCACTATTTTTGAAGGCTTCAGAAGGCTTACCTGCCTTACAATCTCGCTTCCTATAGAGCCTGCACCTCCCGTTACTAAAATAGATTTCCCAAAGTGCAGATTTCTAACTTCCTCATTTTCTATGCTGATTGGTTTTCTGCTGAGCAAATCTTCTATTTTCAGATTATGAAAAGCTTGTTTAGAATTACCTTCTCTAAGTTTCTGTATATTAGGAGATTTGTATATTCTGATATTCTTTTCAATCAGTAAGTTTACCCAATATTCTATTTCTTCCTTGGTTAAAACTTCTTTTATCATTAAAACTCCATCTACACCGAAGGTTTGTTTATCGCTATTTTTGATATCAATATCTGTGAAAATATCTTTCCCCAGTAATTTTATATTATCAGCTTTGGATTTTTTAGTTAAAAAACCTACTACTTCATAAGGGATTTTTGCGTTTTCTATCACTGCTCCCGCGATAGCCACTGCCTCATCCGATGTTCCTAAAACGAGTATTTTGCTTTTAGACATGCTTTGGGAAACTTCCTTTAATAAGATAAAAGCCTGTTTTACCACTATTCTGAAAAACACCAAAACCAGTATAGAAATCACGCTGTACAAAAATAACGGCGGTATAAGAAGTCCATAAATAGGCATTCCCAGCCATCTGGACAAGTATTTTATAATAGCTAATGTAAAAAATGTGCTGACAGAAGAAAGAAATATTTTGTTGAAATCTATATAAGTAGAGTGCCTTATAACTCCTGCAAAGGTCTTAAAAACATACATATAGAAAACATTTACCCCCAGAACAAAAGTATATATCCATACCTTTTCCATTCCTACAACCTGAGGAAAATACTCTCTCAAAACAAAATTAGAAAGCTGTAAAGAGCTAAAAATCAAAAATATATCTATTATAAAAACAAGCCAGCGAGGCAGATACCTCAGGCTGGAAACCCGAAGATAATTATCCCCGCTAAGTATTTTTTTTACAATATTTTTAAACATCAGATAAACAATTAATTACAAAATTTCTTTTTCTTCCATCACCCGCAGTTTCACGAATCTTATCAAAACAAGACCCACGAAAAAGAAAACGCCCATAAAAAACGCCGCAAAGCGCATTCCTGCCGCTGACGGCAAGACAATATCTACTTGAGCGAAGCAATTCTTTATCACTTCATATTTATCAATAATAAAAGAAAATATGAGCGTTCCCATCATTATGGCTATTTTTTCTAATACATCATAAAAACTAAAAAATGTAGTATTATCCATACTATTCTCTGGCAAAAGTCTACTATAAGTAGAACGAGACATCGCCTGTAATCCTCCCATCACAAGTCCCACCAAACCTGCAACTGCATAGAAATGATATTCTACATTCGGATTGGCTTTATTAAGAGCATATGCCCACACACAGACCACTATCCAGAGGAAAACCGTGATACTGATTACATTTTTATTTCCTATTCTTTTAGACAATCTTGAAAATATAACCGCTCCGATAATCGCTTCTATCTGAATGATTAACAGCGTTGCTATCAATTTTCCTTCTGCTAAGTTGATTTCACTTTTCCCAAATAATGTTGCCATTAGGAAAATCGTCTGCATCCCGACGCTGTAAAAGAAAAAACTTGACAAAAAGAATCTTAAATTCGCTGTTTTGAAAAGTTCTTTGCCTATCTTATAAAGCTCTCTGAAGCTCTGTTTTACAATTTCTACATAGAATTTCACATTATCTTTCACCACTTCCAGCCAGCCGCCATTTTCTTTATGAGCCGAGAAAATATTTTTAAAATTCAGTAGTACTAAATCCTTTGGAAGCTGTTCTTTAACCTCACCAAATTTCGGCAGGTGTTTAAATGTATATTGTGAAAAACCAAACCACCAAGCCCCTGTCAATAAGAAACTTACCCTCGTATAAAACAGCGCCTGCTTACTTGTTTCCGCCAAAACCTGAATAAGTAGCAGACAGATAATCACCAGCACCACAGAGCCTATATAACCATACACATAGCCCTTTGCGGACAATGCATCTTGTTTATCTTTCGTAGCAATATCAGGCAAAAATGAATTATAAAAAACCAAACTCCCCCAGAAACCAATACTCGCAGTAACACTAAAAAGCAAACCTAAATACACCGTTTTCATATTCACAAAAAGTGCCAATCCCATACAAGATGTCGCGCCGAGGTAACAGAAAAACTGTAAAAAAGATTTTTTATTCCCGATAATATCCGCCAAAGAAGATAAAATAGGCGTAAGAATAACCACGATGAAAAATGATAATGTCAGCGAATATCCATAGACAGCATCTGGCTCATACTGCTTCCCAAAAAACGAAATCATATTTCGCACAGGCACTTTTATCCATTTTCCTGTTTCCTCCACAAATTCATTTTTCTGATAAGCCGTCGTCAGAATAGAATAGTAAATAGGAAATATCGTAGAAGTTATTACCAAAGAATAAACCGAATTTGCCCAGTCATAAACTGCCCATGCACGCATTATTTTAGGGTTATTTTTTATCTTCTCCATATTTTAAATTTGCTGTTGTGCAGCATTATTTTTAATTAAAGGCACAAATATACCAATTATGTTTTTCATATTCCTAAAAAATAATACACCGTAGCCTGAACTCTTGCCAAAATCTCGCGGGTATGATTTCTATAAAAACTTTCATTTTTCGTTACATCGTGGGCATCATAGCCCAAAGCGTTCATATTATGATTTCTCGCAAAGAACAGCGCCCTGAGGTTGTGATAGCCCTGCGATACTATAATAACATTTCTTTCCTGAAAAACATCTTTACACCGAAGAATACTCTCCTTCGTGCTGAATCCCTCTGGGTCTTCTATAATGATATTCTCTGGGACGCCCTCACGGCTTGTTAGGTATTTTTTCATTGCGCTGGGTTCATCATAATAAGGACTTTTTTCGCCGCTTACGATTATTTTTTTCACTTTTCCGTGGTGGTAGAGCGTTGCGGCGGCTCTCATTCTCTCGGTGAAATATGGATTTGCCTTGCCCGACTTCATCTTTGGAGAAGTTCCCAGCACCAATGCACAACTGCGCGGAGGAACTTTGCTGATTTTATTAAAGGTGCGCCCATTGGTAATCTGAAAAACCCATATATTCGCCCATAATATCAAAAGCAGCCCCATTTCTGTAAGGAGCGCAAGAAGGCGGAATATATTTTTCAGCTTTATCAAGATTTATGGTTTTTAAGATGATTTTAATACTTCATTTCTTGGGTAAAGTATTTTTTTTATTTACTTTTGAGCCCTTTAATTTTTATAAAAATTTACACAAAAATAATAAATCATTCATAAACTTGAAATAATCGTTTTAAAATCATATGAAAAAGATCCTTTTAGCAGCAGCTGTTATCGCTGTTTTGGCAAGTTGTAACAAGAAAGAAGAAGCCCACACTCCTGAGGAGACCACTGTGGCAGAAAGCGCACCAGCAGAAACTCCTGAGGAAGCCGATGTAGAGCTTAAAGAATGGAACGCAGACCAGATTTCCGATTTTTTGAAAACCAAACAAAATGACACCATCTATGTGACCAACTTCTTTGCTACATGGTGCACTCCATGCATGCGCGAAATCCCTTTCTTTAAAGAGAAAATGGATGAAATGAAAGGCGAGAAGATAAAATTCACTTTTGTGAACTTAGATGAAAGACATAACTGGGACAAAGTAAAATATTTCGCTAAAGAAGCAGGACTGGATAAGAACATTGTTCTTTTTGATTTTTCTGCACCTACTCCTGATTTCTTCAGCAAGAACTTCACTACATGGAGAGGAGATGCCATTCCTTTTACTCTTATTACAAAAGGAGATAAACGAGATGAAACCCTCGGTTCTGTGAGCAAAGAAGAACTTGCCCATAAAATTGATAAGCTGAAATAACCTCCATTTTCCCGAGAACCAGCAACGCGGGACACCAGCCATGAAGAAAAACTTTAAGCCACTCTGCCTTGTCTTATCCGCTTTGATGATGGTTTCTATCCTCATCAATCTAAGCACAGGTTTTGTGGATTTATCTTTCTCCGATTTTTGGCTGGGCAGTCCGCTGTATCAGGAGATTGCAGACCTCCGCATCAATAGGACTCTGGCGGTGCTTCTGGCAGGTGTGTCCATTCCTACGAGCGGATTTCTGCTTCAGGAATATTTCAAGAATCCACTGGCGGGGCCTTCGGTGCTGGGGATTACTTCGGTGGCGGGGCTTTTCGTTGCCTTTTATCTTTTGGCTTCACAGAACATTCCAATTCCGGAGTTCCTGCAAAACGGCTTCATCAGTCTGTCGGCTGTTGCGGGGGCACTTCTGCTAATGGTTTTTCTGGTATTCCTGTCGCATTTCTTCCGAGATGGGGCTCATCTTGTCATCTTCGGATTTCTGGTTTCGGCGCTGTCGGGTGCGGTCATCAGCATCTTACAGTTCTACGCAGGAAACGAGGCTCTACGGGGCTATCTTCTTTGGTCTTTTGGCGGAAATATCCAGCTGGAAAGACCGCAGCTGTTTATTTTAGCCCTGCTTATCTTCTTGGGACTTGTCCTTACCTTTAAGAGCATAAAACCTTTGATAGGCATGGGTTTGGGCGAAAACTATGCGAGAAGTTTCGGGGTTGATGTTCATCGGCTCAAAATTCTGGTCATCATGGCGTCTTCCTTGCTTTCGGCATCGGTTACGGCTTTTTTAGGTCCGGTGCTGTTCATCGGTGTTATTGTTCCGCACTTTTGTAGAATGATATGGAATCCTGCCCAGCTCTGGCATCAGTGGATGCTGAATATGCTGCTGGGCGTTTTGGTGATGAATATCTTTTCGGCTCTTTCGGAGAAATTCCAGCTGCCGGCGAACATCATCTCCTCGTTGTTCGGCATTCCTGTACTGCTCGTCATGTTATTAAGACAAAAATTCATAAAATCTTCACTAAAATGAAACTCATCAGTTATAATGTAAACGGCATCCGTGCTGCCTTTGGCAAGGATTTCCTCCTCTGGTTGGAACACACCGCTCCCGATGTGCTCTGCATCCAAGAAAGCAAGGCACAGCCCGAACAAATAGACCAGATAAGCCTCTCTGCACTGGGCTACCAGAGCTACTGGCATTCCGCGCAGAAGAAAGGATACAGCGGCGTGGGCATCCTGACAAAGAAACAGCCCAAACATGTAGAATATGGATGCGGAATAGATTACATGGACACCGAAGGGAGAGTCATCAGAGCTGATTTTGAGGATTTTTCTGTGATTTCGGTTTATGTGCCGTCTGCTACGAATATAGACAGGCTGGACCTGAAAATGCAGTTCTGCTACGACTTTCTGGATTAAATCAAAAAGCTGAAAAAAACCAAACCCAACCTTATCATTTCAGGCGATTTCAACAACTGACACAAAGCCATAGATATTCATGACCCTGTCCGCCTTGCCAACACTTCCGGATTCCTGCCCATAGAGCGCGAGTGGCTCAGCAAATTCATTGATGAATGCGGACTGATAGACAGCTTCCGGTATTTTAACCAAGAACCGAACCAATACTCATGGTGGAGCTACCGAGCAAACGCCAGAGCCAACAACAAGGGCTGGAGATTGGACTACAATTTCGTGAGCCAGAGCTTGGAAAACCGCCTGAAACGCGCCGTAATCCTGAAAGAAGCCATGCACTCTGACCACTGCCCTGTGATGGTGGAGCTGTCGTAAAAAGGTTTTTAATAAAGGAAATCAAAAAGCTAAAAAATCAAAAAAAATTATTATCAAAAAGGAAAAACAATTTTGAAAATCTAAAAAAAATTTGTCCGGCGGAAGTTCCGACAACAAGAAATAAAAAAATTTTAGCCTATCGGAACTTCCGACGGCGAAAACTAAAAAAAATAACCCTGCCGGAACTTCCGACGACAAGATTTTTTTTTCGGGGAGTTTGGCGGAACTTCCGACAGCAAAAAAAAAATTTATTTTTAAAAAATGTTGATACTTTTCAGCAAAAATTTTTTTCGGTTTTTAGATTAAAATTTCCTTTTTGATGATAAATCTTTTTGATTTTTTAGATTATTTCCTCTTTTCACTAAGAACTTTTTTTGATTATCTTTGCCAAAACAAAAATTTATGCTCATCATAGGTATCGCAGGAGGGACGGGCTCTGGAAAAACTACCGTAGTCTCCAAAATCTTACAAAATCTGAACGCAAATGAGGTGAATGTCCTTTCGCAGGACAATTATTACCATGACAATACCCACCTCTCGCTCCAAGAAAGAGAAAAACTGAACTATGACCATCCCAAGTCTATAGATTTTGACCTTCTGGTGAAGCATGTTCAGGCGCTGAAAAACGGAGAAAGCATAGAACAGCCGATATATTCTTTCGTGACGCATACAAGAACAGGAAACCATGTGCTGGTAGAGCCGCGCGAAGTGCTGATAGTAGAGGGAATTTTGGTTTTAACGAGCAAAGAACTCTTGAAGGAGTTTGATTTGAAGGTATTTGTCCATGCCGATAATGATGAGAGGCTCATCCGCCGTATCCGCAGAGATACCCAAGAGCGGGGCAGAGATTTGGAGGAAGTTTTACACCGCTACCAAACCACACTGAAGCCAATGCATGATGAATTTATAGAGCCGTCTAAATCGTATGCGGACATCATCATCCCGAATATGCGTCCCAACACTGTGGCGATAGATTTCCTGACTACCGTAGTAGGAAACTCCCTGAAAAATTCCTAAAACAACATGAAAAATCTGATAAAACCCATACAAGAGAAACACGCAGAGAAGATAAACTGGGCAACGAAATATCTGGCGAACAAATATTTCGTTACGATTTCTATTTTCTTGGTCTGGATTATTTTCTTTGACAACACCTCTTGGCTGGTCATCAGTGATTTGGACAAAGAAATCCACAAATACGAAGAGCAGCGGGACTACTACAAAAAAGAATTTGAAAAAAATGAGGCCTTCTACAAAAAACTCATGCAAAACAAGGACGAAAAAGAGAAGTACGCCCGCGAAAACTACTTTATGAGAAAGCCCAACGAGGAAATCTTTATTCTGGTAATGGACAGCTCCGCCACGAAAGCCAAAAACAAGCACTAAAACAGGTAAAAAATGGAGCATTTTCGGGAAATCCTCCGTCCGGAGATACAAAAATACATCCAAGACAACCTCCACGAGAACTTGGGCAGGCTGCTGCTGAAAAAATCGCCTTTCCCTGAGGTTTCCATGCAGGAAATCGCCCAGCAGATAAAGGGAAAACAAATCGCCGCAAAGAAATTTCCATTCTTATTAAAGGAAAATATAATCTTCCCGCCACATCTTAATTTAGAGCAGGCTTCCTCGGAAAGCACCGCAAAGGAAAAAGCAGAAAACCTCCGCGGAGGGACTTTTCTAGACCTCACCTGTGGTTTCGGGATTGATGCCTATTTTCTCTCGCAGAATTTCGGTGAAGTTACACTTTTGGAGCAAAACAAAGATTTGTTGGAAATTGTACAGCACAACTGGAAAACTCTCGGCAGAGAAGCGAATTTTGTCAATGAAGATTTAGAGCATTTTTTGGAGATTAACGAAAAGAAGAAACATTTTGATTTAATCTATCTGGACCCTGCAAGAAGGGACAAAGACCACCGAAAAAAGTTTCTGCTTTCCGACCTTTCACCGAATATTTTGAAAATTCAGGACAAACTTTTGTCAATTTCTAAAAAAATAATGATAAAACTCTCGCCGCTTATTGATTTGAAATATCTTCAATCCGCTGTAAAATCCATCGATGAGATAGAAATCATCGCTGTAAAAAACGAAGTAAAAGAGATTGTCCTCCACCTCATCCCAAACACTGAAAACAAACTGAAAATCACCACCAAAAACCTCAGCACAGAGGAACCGAATTTCAGTTTTTCGCCAGAGGAAGAATCCGCTGTAACGCCTGAGTTTTCAGACATTTTGGAATATCTCTACATTCCAAACAACGCCGTTCTAAAATCGGGAGCTTTTAATCTGATTTCTAAAAAATTTGGATTAAAAAAACTGCATCCAAACACGCATCTTTACACTTCGGACAAAGCCGTAGATTTCTGCGGAAGAGTTTTTAAAGTAAAGGAAATCAGCGCCAAAGAGATAAAAAAAGGCGATGTGTTTAACATTATTTCTAAAAACCATCCTCTATCGCCAGAGCAGATAAAAACCAAATACAAACTGAAAAACGGCGGAGAGCATTACCTTTTTTTCACGCAGTCCAAGAAAGGAAAAGTAATTTTACAAACTTTGTAAAAATCCTGCTTATTTTTTGTTTAATTGTTCAAATTGTTTAACTTTGGTATTCATTTATAAATTTAACCAATGAGTACTACTTTATCTTACATTCAAGAAAATAATCAACGATTTTTAGACGAGTTAATCGATTTGCTGAAAATAGCCTCCATCAGTGCTGACCCAGCCTACAACCAAGATGTGCTGCAGTGTGCAGATGCCGTAGCAAAACACCTAAAAAATGCTGGCGCAGACAATGTAGAAATCTGCGAAACAAAAGGCTATCCTGTGGTTTTCGGAGAGAAAATTTTAGATAAAAACCTACCGACTGTTTTGGTTTATGGGCATTACGATGTACAGCCTGCTGACCCTATTGAGCTTTGGGAAAGCGGCCCTTTCGAGCCTGTGGTGAAAAAAACTGAAATCCACCCAGAAGGAGCTGTTTTCGCAAGAGGAGCCGCTGATGACAAAGGGCAGTTTTTTATGCATTTAAAGGCTTTTGAAGCGATGATGAAAACCAACTCATTGCCTTGTAATGTGAAATTCATCATCGAAGGAGAGGAAGAAGTAGGCTCAGCAAGTTTGGCTGATTTCTTGGAATCCAATAAAGAAAAACTGGCTTGTGATGTTATTCTAGTTTCAGACACGAGTCTTTATTCTATGGATCAACCGACGGTTACGACTGGGCTTCGCGGCTTAAGCTATGTAGAAGTGGAAATCGAAGGGCCAAACAGAGACTTACACTCAGGGCTTTACGGAGGGGCTGTTCCTAATCCTATCAATGTTTTATCAAAAATGATTGGTAGCTTGATTGATGAAAACGGCGTAATCATGGTGGAAGGCTTCTATGATAATGTAAATATAGTTTCACCAGAGGAAAGAGCCGAAATGAACAAACTGAAAGACGACCCAGAAGCTTTCAAAAAAGAAATCGGTCTGAAAGGTGTAGAAGGCGAAAAAGGCTATACGACATTAGAAAGAACCTCTATCCGCCCTACTCTGGATGTGAACGGAATCTGGGGAGGCTACACAGGAGAAGGAGCAAAAACAGTAATCCCTTCTAAAGCCTTTGCAAAAATATCTATGAGATTGGTACCAAACCAAACTCCAGAGGAAATCACTGAAAAATTCACTAAACATTTTGAAAAAATCGCTCCAGACAGCGTGAAAGTAACCGTTACGCCGCACCATGGAGGTATGCCTTATGTTCTAGAAAGCAACACTAAAGAGTTCTTGGCAGCAAAAAAAGCTATGGAACAGGCTTTCGGAAGAGAAGTTCTCCCATTCCGCAGCGGTGGAAGTATCCCTATTACAGCTCTTTTTGAGCAGATTTTAGGAGTAAAATCAGTTCTGATGGGATTCGGATTAAGCACAGATGCCATCCATTCACCTAATGAGCATTTTGGGCTTTATAACTTCTATAAAGGAATAGAAA
The DNA here is from genome assembly GCA_963517805.1 of uncultured Flavobacteriaceae bacterium. Classification (GTDB taxonomy): domain Bacteria; phylum Bacteroidota; class Bacteroidia; order Flavobacteriales; family Weeksellaceae; genus JABCPE02. Next base: position 16,500 of record CAUQHD010000008.1, read on the forward strand.
GCATCCCGCTTTTCTTTGAATATTATACAAAGGGATAAATTTTCCATATTATAAAAAGTAAAGGCCTTTAAGTTTTTTAAAGGCTTTTATTTTTATTTTTTTATTTTTGAACCTCTAAAAAAGTAAAATATGTGGTTTTTTAAAAGTAAAGAAAGTTTTGATACTATTCTTAAAAAATATTTTTCCGATCCTTACACTTTGGACTCTGTTCAGCCTATGCGTGAGCTTTTCCAAAGTCTGAAACGAACCAATTTCGAAGTGTTTTTGGCTTATCTAAAAAACAATGAAGAAATAAAGAACAATTTCCGAGATTATTTATTCATTCTTTTCTCGAATAAATCCTTTGCGAAAGCGCTTACAGATGCCAATATTTTATCAGAAAATGCCTTCTTCCCAGAACTGAAGAAAAGAATTTCATACAAATTTCTCCCGCCTGTAGAGGACGAAAATACTATTTCATTCATTATTTCCAAGGTTTTGTTCAATCCTAAATCTGATTCGAACTACATAAAAAACATCAATCCAGAGGACGGAAGCGAGTTTTTCAAACTGATGGAAATAGAAAAAATCAGCACTCTTCCGAAAGTAAAAAAAGAGCTGCTTATTTCCGCTAACATACTGGCGCTGAGAAGTGTAGGAAATGCACTAGAAGCTGGAATTGCAAAAATGGTTCCTGAGTATAAGAACTTTGACAACCCGTTTGTAGCCCTTCAGAGCGAATTGGACTCTCTCATCTGTCGTTTCAAAAAAGATAAAGATCTACAAATAGACTCTAAAGATGTTGATTATAAACAAATTAAAATCTATCTTCAGCAGTGTTTAGATTTCGTGGACAAGGCTTTTAAAAACGCCTCTAAATTCGGGATTTCTAGTAAAATCAACCAATCTCTGCTCAAAATCCGCCAGCAGTTAAGGAGAATTCAGGATATTATTCCTATTCTAGTGGTTGATAATGAGGAAGATGTATTAACTAACTCTAAAAATTTGGTTTCCAATACATTAAAATACAATTCACACCGAAACAATGTCCGTGAACTCATCGATGACAGCACTAGGCTCATCTCTCACCTCATCACTTCCCACACGGCAGAAACAGGGACTCACTACATCGCTACCTCATCCAAAGAATACCTGAAAATGTTCTGGAAAGCGAGCGGCGGTGGGATTATTGTAGGTTTTCTATGTATTTTCAAAATGATGATGAGCTACAGCCACGGAAGTGAATTTTCCCACGCAGTGCTGTATTCACTGAACTACGCTTTTGGATTTATCATCATTTATTTGCTTGGATTTACTTTGGCTACAAAACAGCCAGCGATGACCGCTGCCACAATGGCAAAAGTCCTATCTGATGAAAGCAGTTCGGAGAAAAACTATAAGGAATTTGCCAACCTCGTTGCTAAACTTTCGCGAACGCAGTTCATCGCTTTCGTGGGAAATGTCCTTTGGTCTTTTCCTGTGGCGCTGGCTATCATCTACGGAATGGACTGGTTTTTAGAGAAAAACTTCGCTGTTGCAAAAGCTGATAAACTCCTGAAAGACCTCAATCCTATCGAATCCAAGGCAATTCTTCATGCTTGTATCGCTGGATTTTTCTTGTTTATTTCTGGGATTATTTCTGGAAACATCAGCAACAGCTCTATTTTTAACCAAGTTCCTGAGAGAATATCCCAAAGCCCTTTCCTAAACCAAGTCATCGGAGCAAAAAATTCCAAGAAACTTTCCGATTTCTACACAAAACACTGGGCTGGAATTATTTCCAATTTTTGGTTTGGGATTTTCCTAGGCGTTATCGCGCCTTTGGGCATTTTTCTTGGTTTGGATTTGGATATCCGCCACATCACTTTCTCAGCAGGGAATTTTGCGCTGGCTCTTTACGGAAAAGGCTTTGATATTGATACTTACACTTTTGTGATTTCAGTGGTTACTATTTTCCTGATTGGCGCTTTTAACTTCATCGTAAGTTTCGGGCTGTCCATGTTATTGGCTTTCCGTTCGAGAAAAGTGAATTTCGGAGAACTAACGATAATTTACAAAACCATTTTAAAATATTTCATCAAAAATCCTCTGCGATTCTTCATTCCACTAAAATCAGAACTGGATGGAGCTTCAAAAGATTTGATTCAAGACAACAAAACTCATCATTAAACAAAAACTGCCCTTTTGGGTAGTTTTTTTTCATTTTAATATTTTTTATTCAATTTTTTTGTATATTTACACACATTTATAACAAAAATTTATCATTTATGAAAAACATTACATCCATCATGCTGCTTTCCTCTTTGGGAGCAGGAACTGTTTCAACAATGAACGCACAGGAAAAATCATTAAAAGTAACGCCGGATTTAAAGGGAAATCCTTTCCTTACGAAAAGTCCGCTGCAATATCAGGCGCCGCAGTTTGATAAAATAAAGACCGAGCATTTCAAACCTGCCTTTGAATACGGATTGAAGGTCCATGAGGCAGAAATAGAAAAAATCGCTAATAATAAGAAACAGCCGACTTTTGAAAACACCGTTCTGGCATTAGAAAAAAGCGGAGAAGTTCTTAAAAGAGCTCAGACTATTTTCTTCAACCTTATGGGCTCTATGTCCAACCCAGAGATGCAGAAAATCCAAAAAGAATTTGCGCCTATTTTCTCTGCACATACCGATAAAATTCACCTCAATTCTAAATTATACGAAAGAATTAAAAAAGTTCCCGTTGCCAATTTAGATGCGGAAAGCCGTCGTTTGGTGGAATATTATAGACAAGTTTTTGAGCTTTCTGGGGCAAATCTTTCTGAAGCAAAAAAAGAAGAGCTAAAATCCATCAACTCCCAATTGGCAGGGCTTTCCACAGAGTTTTCAGCTAAACTTTTGGAAGCCAGAAAAAACAACGGACTTCTTGTAGAAAATGTAAAGGAACTGGACGGGCTGACAGCTGACCAAATAAAAGCTGCCGCTGATGCTGCCAAAAGCATCGGAAAAGATGGGAAATACCTCATCGTGCTGCATAACACTACTCAGCATCCGCTTCTGCCAAGCCTTCACAATCGTGCTACGAGAGAAAAACTCTTCAAAGCTTCATGGACTAGAGCAGAGAAAAACGACTCTGCTGACACGAGAAACATCATCGAAAAAATGGCGGCTCTTAACCTGAAAAAAGCTCAGCTTTTAGGTAAGAAATCATTTGCGGAATGGAAACTCCAAGACCAAATGGCAAAAACACCTGAAGCAGCTCAGAAAATCCTTGCTGATTTAGGAAGACCAGCTGTAGAAAAAGCCAAAGAAGAGGCCAAAGAAATCCAAAAACTCATCGATGAGCAAAAAGGTGGATTTACATTAGAACCATGGGACTGGGCATACTACGCAGAGCAAGTGCGTAAGGCTAAATATGACCTAGACGAAAACGAAATCAAGCCTTATTTTGAGGTGAGAACTGTTTTAGAAAAAGGGATTTTCTTCGCGGCTGAAAAATTCTACGGAATCACAGCTAAAAGAAGAACCGACCTACCTGTATATCACCCAGATGTATTGGTTTATGAAATCTTTGACAAAGATGGCAAATCTATGGCGCTTTACTATGTGGATTTCTTCTCCAGAGACAGCAAAAGAGGCGGCGCATGGATGAACAGCTTTGTGAAACAATCTAAACTATTCGGGCAAAAACCTGTAATTGTCAATGTGCTGAACAACCCAAAACCTGCCGATGGAAAACCAGCGCTTGTCAGCTTTGATGAGGCTTCTACGATGTTCCACGAGTTCGGGCATACCCTGCACGGATTGTTTGCTAATCAGCAGTATGCTACCCTTTCGGGAACGAGCGTAGCAAGGGACTTTGTAGAATTCCCTTCTCAAATCAACGAATTTTTCGCCCTTGAGCCTGAAATCTTGAAAAACTACGCTATCCACTACCAAACAAAAGAACCTATCCCACAGGCATTGGTAGAAAAGATGAAAAAAGCAGCTACTTTTAACAATGGTTTTGCTTCTACGGAAATCCTTGCATCAGCAGCTGTGGATATGGCATGGCACAGCATTACCAACGAAAACCAGCTGAAACCTACCACAGAGTTTGAAACAGAAGCCCTGAAAAAATATGGTCTATACCTGCCACAGGTGCCACCGAGATACCACTCTCCTTACTTTGCGCACATCTGGGGCGGAGGCTACGCTTCTGGTTACTATGCCTACACATGGAGTGATATGCTGACTTCTGATGCTTGGGACTGGATTACTCAACACGGCGGAATGACCAGAGCCAATGGCGACCACTTCCGTAAATATATCCTTTCCGTAGGGAATACCCTCCCTTATGACAAGGCTTATTTTAATTTCGCAGGAAGAAAACCAAACCTGAAAGCTTTGCTAAAAGATAAAGGGTTCACGAAATAAATCCCTTCATTTTCATTCTATTTTTCCATACTTTCCCCAGTGATAAATCACTGGGGAAAG
>CAUQHD010000009.1:0-20820 GCA_963517805.1 uncultured Flavobacteriaceae bacterium
ATACTGATTGGCGTATTTCCCTCCCTCTGAAAGGATATTAGAAACCAGCCTAATCTTTCCATCAGAGTAGTTCTCTGCCACTTTGTCAATAGCATCAAAGAGGCTTACCACCTTGGACTTCCTGCCGAGTTTGTCAATGCTGGAAGATATTTTAAGGCTGGTACGCGATACTTTGCCTGTAATAATGAATTCTTTGTTTCTTATATCATTATGTGGCATGATACCTATCTTTACTGTGCTGTTTGCAGGTAAATCACCTATTGCCCATCCTTCATTGACAATGTTCATTTCTGAATAGTTGCCTATATCCGTGTCTCTGCTGGATTTTAAAAATATTATATTTGAACCGTGTGGAGTTTCTATCAATAAAGCAATACTAAAAGAAAAAGGTTTGTAGTTTTCTCTATATCCTTTATTATCCCCGTTATATAGCGGATTATATCCTTTTTTGATGCTGTATGACCTTGCTTTGAAATGCAGATTAGAAATTGAAAAAACTACATTAGAGAGTTCATTTTTTGTATGAAATAAAGTGTTTTGCCCCCAATATGTTATCTCGCCGTGTTCATACATATAGCGTGGATATTGAGCCGCCCATGCAGGGTCGTGTAGTTCTTCCCTTGTAATGTTTGCTTCCCAATTGCCGCCATAAAGAGGAATATTTTCCCCTAATTTAGAGTCTTTACTTCTATTGAATTTTGGAAATACCCAAGTCTTTGGCGGTATGAATTTAATATTTGAAACTATCTTTTGATACTGAAACCAAGGGTCAAGGTTTTTATTTCCAATACTTTTTTTATAGTTATACCAGTCGTAATTTTCTCCGTAGTCATCCATCCACCATTCTGTTTTCACCTTTTCCTCTTCGGCTTTTAGCACTATCTCACGGCTGCCTATCGGGGCTATTTGGTTCTCATCTAAATTCTTTGTGGCGAAAAGGTTTATCGTGGTATCCTCACGAGTGTAGAACTTATTCTGTGCTTCCCTCTTCTTGATTTCGCACTCTATCACTCGTTGGCTGTTTTCGTAGTTCAGCTGGTATTTATTGAGGTTAATTTCAAAGCCAGCGCCCAAGATGTCTTTCTCCACGCCATTATAGACAACATACCACCTGAATAATATCTGTCCATCGCCTCCCTGCTCATCATACACACCTTTGATGATGTTAAAGGCTTCCTTGTCGTTGTATTCCAATATCTTTATCTTGGAAGTTTCGCCAAGGATAAAGTTATCAATGTTGTAATAAGTCTCATTTACATCAATACTGATATCCAAGGCATCAAAGCCATCAGGCTCTTGTATTTCGTGTGTTCCTGCAAATTTTCCTGTAAGCACTTCCAATCGGAAAACCTGCCCAATTCCGCTTTGGTATTGTATATTCTTAATCCCTTTCATTTCCCTTTATTTTAATGATGTTTTTGTTTTTCTTTACTCTACTTACTGCCACTGGTATTTGTCCGCCTTTTTGGGTGTATATGTAGCCGTTCAGCTCAAATACGCTGGTCTTATCATACTTCCTCATTACTCGGTCTTGCTGTTCGCCTATTTTAGAGGCTAATTTGTCGTAGTCTATTTTTTCATTGACAATAGTAACAGGCGTTACATTTCTCATTGCTAATTTTTTAAATACATTATCGCCAGCGACTGGCACATCTTGTAGATTGTTTAAAATGCCCTTTGTTTCGGAAGCAGTATATACAATATCGCCCTCATCCAATTTAGTAAGCACTTGACCTCTGTTACTTCCGAGCGTTTTAATATTACCTTTTTTATCGGTAATCATTTCCGCTCCTCGTTCCTGTGTCCATGCTATCTCTTCTCTTCCGCCTTTTCTTCCCACGAAATAATGAGGCACTGGGTCTTTACTCATAATCAAACCAGCTTGTAATGCTCCGAAAGAAAGTGCAATTCCAGCAGGAATAAGACCAGCAGGAACACCCCATTCGGCTAATGTTTTCGCCGCTGCCGCTGCCGCATCTATCAGCACCTGTTGAGCGGAAGCTCTTTGTTTTGCTCTCGCCTTTTGGGCTTCCATCATTTTTTCTCTTTGTGCCTGTTGTTCTTTGATTACCATTGCTTCATCTTCCAAGGCGTTACGCTCGGCTATCTGGTCGGCGGTTAATACAGAAAGCCTATTAAGAGCATCTAATCTGCTGTCAATAAAGCCAAGTTCCATTTCTGTTCTGCTTCTTTGTGCTTCCATTTCTTCGTTAATGGAGGCGATGTTCTGCTCTGTTTGTTCCTGTATTAGCTGTTTCCCAAATCCAGTAATTATATTCACAGCGGATTCTGCAATGGCTTTCCATTTTTCAGCATCATTTTCAAACTTTTTACCGAACTTGTTTGCATTGGCACTAATAGCGTTGAACATTGCAGAAAACTCATCAGCAACGCTGTCCAGTCCTAAATTTCTAAATCCTTTGGTCATGGTTTCCTTTATGGCGGAGAATTTCTGAAGAATATAATCCGTATCCAGCTGGTTCTTTTCTCTTTGGTTGCTGGTGTTGTCGGCTTCAGTTTTAGCAATACTTGCTTTGATTTGCAAAAGCCTTTCCTCTTGGGCGTTGGTTCGTTCCTCTACGCTGAGTAGTTCCGCTTCTTCTAACTTTAAGGATTTTATTTTCTCATCGTTTATTTTTCTTTGAATATCTAATTCCAGCGCTTTTAATAGATATTCTTTTTGTGAGGCAGAGAAAGAATTGTCATTTAAAATAGCCTGTTTCTGCTCTTCCTTGCTGATGGATTGCAGGGTTTCAAACTTCTTCTGCTGAGCCTCCAAATCGCTGATAACAGCATCTGGCATTTTTCTTCGGTAGTCATCATTCTGTAAATTCAGACTGGTTATTTTATTGTCTTTTTCTTCTTCTATGCTTTCATAATCTTGTTTGTATTTCTTTGCAAGGGCTATTCTTTCGTTGTAGAATTTCTCTGTTTCATCTATTATCAAAGCGTTGGTTACCATTAGATTACTTAATCTTTCGGTTTCTGTGCCGTATTCATTTTTTTCGTATTCTGCTTTTTGGTTTTGCAGAGCCTCCAATCTCAATTTTGATAATGCTTCAAGGCTTTTGGCTTCGTAATCATAGATTTCTTTATTTGCTTTTTGTAATTCCTGCGCTGCTTTCAGTATTACCTGTCCTTTTATCTTTTGTTCTTTGGCGCTGTTGCCTTTCAGGAGGTTTTGGATTGCGGTTGCATATTCTTTGATTACTTTTATTCGCCCCTCTTGATATGCTTTTTCGCCTATTTCTCCTCGTTTTTCTTCCAGTTCTGCGAGTTTATTATCTCTTTGCGCTTGAAGCCTATCAATGGCGTCTCGCTGTTCTTTTGATAAATCATCTTTTTTCTTGTCTTTATTGTCTTTTACACCGATGTCAAGGTCTAATCCCTTTCCAAAAATGGCAGATTTTTTAGTAAATTCTTTGGCAATATCGGTTATTCTTTTAGCGGATTCCTTGAATGAATCTTCCTCTTCCTTTTTTTCTTTTTCCACTCTCTCTCTTAATGATTGGGCATGTTGAGCTGCAGCGTTTCCACTGCCATCATCATCAAGGAAAGACCAACCTATAGTGAAAAAGTTTTTTTCATTCATTCTTTCTTTTGCCGTTTTCTGTCTTGCCATTTCTGCTTTCATCATTTCTTCCGCTGCCTTATCAAGAGCCAAGTTAGCAGCCGCTTTATATAGCGTTGCTTTGATGTAATTATCTGCATTTTTGGTTAAAATCTGTTCAGCTTCGTTCAGGTTTTTGGCGGTTCCCATCACTTTACCAAGGCTGTCATTGTATTTTTTAAGCGCTTTATCCTTGTTGATTACTCCCTCTTTGGCTAAATCAAAGATGTTTTTCATCTCGGAAACATCTCGCACAGCTTTTTTATAATCGGAACTTTTAAAGGCTTCGTTTAGTGTTTTTTGGCTTTCAGCCATTTTGTCTATGGCTTCTTTGCCTGAAAATAGACTTTTTGCCCATTTCCATATATCGGCACCATACATAGTTAGTAAGGTTACACCAACAGATAGGGCGGTATTCCAGCTTAAGAATGCCCCTGCGAGTTGCCCTAAAACACTTTTGGTTTTTTGTCCCTGTGCTTGTAATTCTTTGTTTTGCTTCATTATTGAACTGATGGAATCAAAGAAAACAGGTAAGTTGTTAGAAATCGCCATAAACCCAGTTTGAACGCTGTTTGCAAACGCTGGAGCTTCCCTTGTGAGCTGGTTAATAGAGTTTTGCAACGGATTGAAAGCGGAGGCATAGTTTCCTACATTTCTCTGATGTTTTCCCATAGATGCATCAACGGCTTTCAATGCTTTGTCGTATTTCTCTATTCTCGCATGAAGTCGGTTCATAGACTGCTCCTCTCTTTCGGTCAGTTTTATGCCGATTTCCTTTTTTGTTGCCAACTGCTTATACTCATTTTGCAGTGTTTTTAGCTTTACTTCCAGCTTGGAGTATAGTTGTTCCGCAGCTTGTAGCCTTTGGATTTCCTTTTCACGAAGTTTGTTTATCCTTTCTTCTTCTCTTGAAAGGAGTTGTTTATTTCGGATTTGCTGGTTTTCGGTTTTGTTTTTTTCTGTTAATAGTCTTTGCTCCGATATTAGCAACCGAGTTTTCTTTTCCTCTACTGCGATAAGCTCTTTGTTGAAGTTTGTAATGGATTTTGTCAGTTTTTCATTCTGTTTTAGTCCCTCTACATATTCTTTCGGAGTGCCTTTTGCAAATAGGTTTGATGCTGTGTTTGCCACGCCGACAAGATCTTTGAATGCATCGATAGTATCATTTAACTGCTCATCGAGTTTTTTCAGTTCCTCAATGGTTTTCTCTGTCTGTATTACTGCTAATTCATTTGCCATATCTTTCGTTTATTTTATTCATTTGTTCTATTTTCTTTACTGCCTGTTCCTGCATAATTCCGAACCGATAGAGGCTGGTTTTTTCAAGGTCTATTGTCCGCTCCAAAATCAGCTCTACATTAGTTATAATTTCGTTAATATCAACCTCGCTTTCTTGGTCGTTGTCTTCTTGTTTTATCTTTGAATAGGTGTGATTTATATCATTTTGAAACTTGTCTATTCGGGCGGTGATGATTTCTGCCTGTTTCTGCAAATCATCAGACTTTGGTATTTTAAATAGATTAAGCAGGTCTAAAATGTTACTGTTATCAACAGAAATTCCTCTTTTTCTTCTGATTTCATTCACTTCTGCGGTGGCATTTATAACATTTAGCAAAGCCTTTAATTTTACCATTTCTACATTATACCGCTGGATATTTCCGTAATTGACAATATCCATGCTCTTGGCATTGAGAGAAACCACGAAATCCTGCACGATTTCATTAAACTTACTCTCTAATTCTTTGGTGTCAAAGGAAACATTATCGCCATCTTGATAACCTTTAATCATGTAGAGAAAGTTCTTTGTTTCCAGCATCCGCTCGTAATTGAATAGAGGTAGTTCCTTGCTGTCTTTATAAATCCTCATTTATTTTATTTTAAATCTTTCTACAAATTTACTATTTTTATTTAGTCTAAATAAAAATAATATTTTATCTTTGTAAAAAGATTTTTGTTTTGGGAATTTTAACAAGAATAGACAACGGAATAACAGCGTTCAAGTCTGCGTTTATGGGTAGCAGTGTTGCGCCTATCTATGCAAGGTTAAGCAATGGCATGCACTCCTATAACTACGAAACCGAGCGTATGGGCGTGTTATCGTTCTTGGGTATAGGGAAAACTTACTTTTCGCCAAAGGAAGACTATAAGTCTTACTACATTGACGGCACTTTCCTGTCCGACTGCATCAACCTGTATGCTGATTTTGCTTCACAGGTAAGAATCCAAGAAGTGGATGACAAAGGCGAGGCGGTGGAAAATTCCGAATATCTGAAATTCCTCAATGAACCTAATGAGTTTCAAAACCAAACCGATTTCATCAAGGAAATGGTGGTTAATCTGCTCACGACTGGAATGTCTATCCAATACGGCAATTTCTTTAAAAACGGCAATTTAAGGGCAAGTCCTTCGCTTTACAACTTGGAGTTTAACAATATTAAATTCCCTGAAATAAAAGACCCTTATACGCTTACAAGGGATAAAATAAAGACTTTAAAAGTGGTAGAAACTCTTGCTGATGGTGTGCAGAGAACAAGAGAACTGCACGAGTTGGCTTTTTTCTACGATACCATAGCAAGGAAGAATTACAGAGGAGATGGAGCAAAGAACATGTATTTCAATCCTATATCAAGGATTTCTTCTATCCTCTACTCTATTCAGACTATCCTTAATAGCGAGGATATGATGTGTTTCCTTACTTCTAATCCTGTGAATACTATCATCAGCAGAAAGGCAACAGGAGCAGGCATTGCGCCATTAAGTGGCGACCAAAAAAACGATATAGAGAGCAAACTCAACGGAAGAGGAAGATATGGCGCTGGAATGGGTAAGGCTGGCGATGTTATCGCAACAAATGAAACACTGGAAAGATTAGACCTTACAAGAGACAATAAAAAACTGCAAACCATAGAGATGCAGGAGAATGCCAAGGAAAACATCCGAAACAGATACCTAATTCCAAAAGACTTTTTCGGTGGTAGTACCTATGAAAACCAGCAGTTTGCAGAAGCTAAATTCATTTTAGGAAATGTAAAGACTATCACGGACAACTGGCTTCAAGAATTGACCAACAAGTCGCCTAAATACTTTAAGGAGCGAGGAACAAGGCTGATTGGAACATACGACCACCTGCCGAGTGTAATCGCCATTAAAACCAAACTCAAAAACGAGGGCTTTAAATTCAAAGCAGAGGCGTTGGTATCGCTTTTAGGAGCGTTTGAAAAGGCGCAGGAATTAGGCGTAAGCAATGACTTTGAGCAATTTGTCAAAGAAAGAGGTTTTGAGGATTTTATAAATAACGAATGATGAAAAAAGAAATAGAAAAAATAGAACAAAAACTGAAAGGCTCCAAGTCCAGTCCAGCACTGGAACAAAGCCTAAAAGACAAAAAGAAGATTTTAGCAAAAAACCAAATTGTAAAGAAATGATAACAGCAAAAGAGATTCCTAACAGAACATTTGAGACCAAAGAGGATATGTTCAAGTTCCTGAAAGAGAATAAGAACTTCCTTATTTCACAAAAGAAAATGGCGACAAAGTTGTCAGACCCTTTTGCGTTTTCTTTTGCCGTAAATGAAAAGGGCGAAGCAATTAAAACAGCAGGAACAACGCCTGATGATGTAAATACTATCAGAATAAAGGTAGTTATCAACTCTACCAACATCTATGATTCCCACGGCGATGTTTCCATCAACGGAAGCTGGAACAGAACAGCTAAAAACTCCAAGAATATCTACCTGCTGAAAGAACACAAGATGAGCTTTGAAAACATCATCAGTGATGAAGTAGATGTAAGAGTAGAGAAATTCAACTGGAAAGACTTGGGCTTTAATTATCTTGGAGAAACAGAATGTTTGGTATTCTACGCCACGCTGAAAAAGGAAAGAAACCCTTACATGTTTGAGCAGTATGCCAAGGGCTATGTAAAAGAACATTCGGCAGGGCTTCGCTACATCCAGTTGGAATTGGCTATCAATTCAGATGCTGAATGGGATAAAGAAGAAAAGGCTGTTTGGGACAAGTATTACAATGATATTGTAAACAAAGAAGATGTTGATGAATACGGCTATTTCTGGGCTGTAACAGAACAAAAGATAATAGAGGGAAGTGCTGTGGTCAAAGGCAGCAACTTCGCCACTCCAACGATACTTGTAGAACCCGTCGCTGACACTTCTACTGCAAAAGAGGACTCGGATAATTCCACTCCTAAAAGTGTGATTGAAAATTATTTAGTAACCCTTTAAAAATTTACAAGATGAATTTTAAAAAGAAAACATTAGCAGAAATTGCGAAGATGTCAGATGAGGAAAAAGAAAAGTATTGTACTGACAAAGAGGCTTTTGAAAAAAAACAAAGAGAAGAAGAATTGGAAACCCTAAAAACGGGGATTGAAAATGTTATCTCTGAAAAAGAGAAAGAAACACAGCAGTCTATTGACAATGTGCTGAAAATCGTAGAAGAAATTAAGGCTACACAAGGAGGTCTTACAGAAGAGGCTTTCATAGAAGTGATAAAAAGAAACCATGAGGCGATTAAAAAGGCTTACGAGTCTAAAACTGGCGTGGTAGAGATTGAGTTTAAAGCAGTAGGAAACATTACTACTGGTTCAGTTGCTATGGCAACGGCTCCTAACATTTTAGGAACACAAATCGCGCCTGTTTCTAATGTTAATCTTCGTGGAATGGACATTGAGACTTTCGTAACAGTGTTGCCTACTTCTCAGCCAGTGTATGCCTATACGGAGACTGTGCCAAAAGATGGAAACTACGAGTTTGTGGCAGAGGGGAACAAAAAACCACAGATTGACTTCAAGGTTTCAACAGAATTTGCGAAGCCAAAGAAAATCGCTGCTTGGATGCACTTAACAGAAGAGTCTGTTTATGACATCAAAGGATTAGAGGGCGTAGCAAAAGACTACTTGAAGAAAAAACACGACCTGTTCAAAAACAAGGCTATCTTGTTCGGTGATGGTGCAGGAGAAAATCCAAAAGGAGCAACTAAATATGGTCGTGCGTTTGTAGCTGGTCCTATGGCGCTAAAAGTTACAAAGCCTAACTTCATGGATGTAGTGAATGCAGCAGTAACGGATATTGCTACTACTCATAACTATGAGGATGAAACTCCATATATGGCAAACTTGGTGCTTGTGAATCCAACAGACTTCTACTTGGAATTAGTAGCAGCAAAAGACAACGAGGGAAGACCATTGTATCCAACGGCTTCGCTATTCAACACAGTGGTAATCGGTGGAATGGTTATCAAGTCTGATGAGTCTATTCCACAAGGTAAAATCTTCGTGGGAGACCTTAGCAAGTACAACATCACTGACTACCTTTCTTATACAGTGAGAATCGGATGGATAAATGATGACTTCATCAAGAACCAATTCGTAATCTTGGGAGAATCAAGATTCCACGCATTCGTGAAAAAACTTGATGAAAAAGCATTCATCTACGATGATATTGCTACAATCAAAACAGCAATTACAAAAGCATAGACAAATATGGAAGTAAAATTGTTAAGAGAATGGGGCGACCATAAGAAAGGAGCGGTTTTAGACATTTTGGATGAGACTGTAATACAAGTTGGTTTAGAAGCTGAACTTTTTGAGCAAGTAGGCAAAGAAGGTAAAGGTAAGAAACCTGCAAATGTAGAAGAAGGTAAAGACACAGAACAAGCTGAAAAATAGATACTAAATGCTGATAGACAAAACATATTTTAAAGGCGATTTGCTTATTCCCAACTTGGATGAGCCAAATCCTGATGAAAACACCACTGCGGTGAGTTTAGATGAGCTTATCAACCAAGTAGAGGAAGATGTTTTGTCTTTCAGTTTTGGTGTCAAAATGTGGCTTGATTTCAAGGCTAAATACGAGGAGGATTCCGCCAATCTGCCACAAAATTATAAGGACTTGCTACACGGCAAGACCTACACCAGTGAGGCTAACGGCAGGGAGGAAACTTTGGTTTGGAAAGGTTTAATCCAAGAAACCAAAAAAGAATCACTACTGGCGTATATAGTCTATGTAGTCTATAATATGCACAATGTAACCCAAACCACGGCTTTTGGGCAAACGAAGATAGATACAAAAGTAGGCACCGCGGTAAGTATTTCGCCAAAGATTACAAGGATATATAACGATTTCATTTATCAGTTATACGGAGAAGTAAGGAGTGATAGAAGCGGATTAACATTGGAGGGAAACCCTTATTGGAATTTAGGCAGAGGTATAGACTACTGCGGTTTTCAGCCTACAAATGGCTATGTTTCGCTTGTAAGGTATCTTCTGGATAATGTAGAGGATTACCCTCTATTTGATGCTAACTACTTGAAATTCGGAGGAGAAATAACAAATGAATTTGGGCTATGATGATAAACCACAATTTACTGCTGTACAGCCTTTTTGAGGATGCCTTTAAAGTGAGTTTCAAAGGCAAGGAATACACAGCTAATTATGGCGAGGCGGATTTGTTCGAGCTTTGGAAATTACTTCAAAGCAAGAAACAGAAATACCCTGTCATCTGGCTTCAAACAGGATACAGCGTGGTTCACGATGTAAAGGGACAAAAGACCAAACTCAAAGGTATGAGGTTTTTCTTCATTACGCTGGGTTCAGAACACGCCCTTTACAAGGATAGGTTTAAATCTACCTTTAAAGAGGTGCTACTGCCTTTATTAGGCTCTTTCTTGGATAAGATAAGAAAGACCAACGGAGTATCTTTTGAAGAGGACAACTATTCGTTTGTTTCGCTGCCTTTCAATGATATATCAGAATTAGCAAGTAGAGAGAGAGACTACGGCAACAAGAGAGGAAGCCAAACGACCACTACGCCTGACATATGGGATGCGATAGTGCTGGATATCAGTCTGAATATAGACAATGAATGCGTAAATGTTCAATCTTTTAAAATTTAAAAACTTATGCTAAAACAAAAATTCTGCGGTTCAGCAGAGATGATTCCACGACTCGGAGGTAGATTTTGTGGAGAGAAATTGGTTATAGGGTTTGCACTTCTTGACAGAAGAGTGGAAATAGACCCTGCGACTTTCAACAAGACAGCATTGGATAAGATTATCCAAGAGGATAAATTCATTGGTAAAATATCTTTTTTCAATGTGGAAGATAACGACCAAGAGGCAGATTACAACACATCTGTAAGAAAACAGAGAAGCCGTTCTATGCCTGGGACAAAAGGATACAGATTTACCTTTGACAAAGGTTCTTCTTTCCAAAACGAATTAGCAAAATTGGACAACAGCGACACTTACAGCTTTGTGCCAATCTTTGAAGATGGTTCTGCGCTTTTTGCAATTAAAGCAAATGGAAAGTTGATGGGCTTTGCTTGTGATTTGTTCGTAGGAGTTAAGAAATTGAAAACTACTCCGGAGGTGTCAGGTTCTACTTTGGAAGTGGACATCTTACCTGATGCTATGATTTACTGGCAGAAGTCTGAAAATGTGTTTGAAAGTGATGAGTTTTCTTTCAACGAGATTAACCCAATCATCAAGTTGGCAGTTTCTACTGGTGTATTGACAAACACGGCTACGACTACCAAAGTGAAAGTAACAGAGGCGTTTTCAAATGCCAATGTAACAGGGCTTACGGATGCTTCTAAATGGAAAATAGAAGTGGATGGAACGCTTGGTAACATTACCAATGTTGCTTACGATGCATCAACGCAGGAATACACTCTTACTCACTCGGCACTTGCTACTGGTAAGAAAGTGAGATTTATCACTTCCGATAATGGATTGAGAGTGATAAGCCTTGACACGAACTACTACACAGGGGAAAGTGAACTTAAATCCGTAGTATAATGGAACTGAAAATTGGGGCTTATACTTTTGGAAATATGGAAAACTTCAAAAGTAAGAAAGAAGCTAAGGAATACATCTTGGGGATTTATCCCACTCTCAGCGAGGAAGATGTAGAGAGACATTTAAAACCTTTATTTAGAAATGAGCGGGAAACTAATCAATCCGATAACATTGCAGAAGCGCATCCAAGCAGCAATAAGGCTGACACCAAAGATAGTGCAGGAGGCGATGGAGGAAAGGAAAAACGAGCTGATAAATCTAAATAAGGAAAATCTTATGCAGGGGAAAGATAGTGAGGGTAATGATATGCCCTCCTATAAAGACCCTGAATATGCACATTTCAAAACCTCTATTAACCCGTATAATAGAGGTTTTTGGGATTTGCGAGTGACGGGTCAGTATCAGAGTTTTGTAGATGTTATCATACATCCAGCAGTTATTTTCTTCAAGAATGATTTGCTGAATGAAAAAGCTGAGTGGTTGCATAGTAAACTTGGAAAAAGGCACTTGGGGGTAACCGAAGAGCAAGGCTATCAGTTTCAGCTGGACAACAAGCCTGAAATAAGGAGGAAACTTTTAGATATTATAAACAATGGCGTGTAATTGCAGTAAGCCGATAACCAAGAGCGAATGCGCTATGCTCCGAGAGTTTAATGAAGATGGGCGTTTGTTTATCTATCATATTTTTGATGATAGAGGTCTTGTGGTAGCGTATGTGCCAAAGGGCGAAAATCCTAATAAAATAGCCCACGAACGAGGTTTTTATAATGAAAAAGGAGAATTAGAATGGTATCTAACCTCCGAGCATCCCTGCTTATGGGAATAAAAAAACACCTAATTAAAGGTGTTTTGTTTTTTATCTTTGTTTGGTGCAGTAGTACCTGAATATTGACTTAATACCATTTGAATCTTGTATCATCATTACTACTTCTAAATATTGTGAGCCTCTGTATTCTTCGTTTTCCCAAACAGAGAATAAATACCCTTTTTTGTTTCTGTCTGCATATGGGTATCTGTTTTCAGGGTGTGCAAAAAACTCTTCGTGCTCCCCGTTTTCATCTGTCCAATACACTGTATTACCTTCTCTAAACTCTAATTTGTATTTTCCAGCAGGAACGGCTTCCCAGCCTGATGGAGTATCTTTATAATGAATTTTATAAACTCCTTTCAATTCTTCTGTAAAAGGCACTTCTATTATTCTTTGTTCTTCTTGTGGTTTGTTGTCGTCTGAACTTCTATCACACGAAACAATTGAAAACACGCTGAATACAGCGATAAGTAAGGTAAATATTCTGTTCATTTTATATGAAGTTTTAAATTCAATGCAATATAATGAAAAATATAATAATAAGTGAAAGTTATTTATTTGTTTTTGTTATTTTTATTTAGTCTAAATAAAAATAATATTTGTAACTTTGAAAAAATTAAAGTGAATGCATTTATTCTGGTATCACAGCCCCGTTCGGTTTTATAAAACGCTCCAAGAGTTGCAGGATATGACCAATCCGCAGAATACGCAATATTTCGGAGAAAGAAACCCTTATCCGTTGGAAATAGGCGCAAAACATAGGTTTGTAATTCCGATGTATGGCAACACGATAACAGCAGGAGAACACAAGGTTTTTTTAGTCAATGGAACAAACAAAACAGAATTAGAAAGTTCGGTTTTTGAGAAAGATGGTTATTTAAAGTATGTTACACTCAAGTCTGATAAGCCCTTAACTGGAAGACTGGAAATAGTGAATGTTACCACTGGAAAAACAGAATATTATTCTAATTGTGTTTGGTTTTTGGATTCTACCGATGCGCAAGGGCGCAAGTTTATACGAGTAGCGACAAAACACGCCTACAATAGGAATTTATTTGAGTTTGATGAAGAGGGAGCGTGGATTGTGACCAATCTACCAGCATATTGCCTTGGCGATATACGAATAGAGGCTGAAATATCCAATAACAGAATAGGCGGTAATTCTACGCTGAAAATCAAAGACAGCTACATCGATGAAGTGGTAAGTTATGAGTTTTTAAGCGGTGGCGATGGCAACATCTTGAATTTCATTCAGGTTCATGCTACGAATAATTATTTTTTTATTGATGGAACACAAAGAACGGCTTTGGAAAAGATAGACAACTCGGACTTTGCGATGAGTGGAAAAATGTCTTTTACTAATGTCAAAAACGCTAATGGACTAAATGTATTACTTAATGAACAAGAAATATTTTCTAAATAAAAACCAATGAGAAACGAAATAATACAGGTAGAGATAGAAAAGGTAAGGAATGAGACCACTTTTGGAGGAAATACCTGCCAAAGGATAGCTTCTATATATACACAGCTGAACGATAGTAAGGTAGAAAATAACGAACTTACGGATAAGCTGAACGAAAAAGCAAGTCTTGTTGATTTAGATTTAAAACCTAATCTTAATGCCGACAACCTTACACCGCAGCATGTAGATGCTTGGAACACCAAGTTAAAAACGCTTTCCGATGCTCCCAAAGATAACAAACAATACGCCCGTAAAAACGGAGCGTGGGAAGAAATCACGGCATCCGGCGGAGCAGAAGCACCCACGCCAAAAATCAACATCAAAGGCTGTTCTTTGGCAGGAAACAAGTATGTAAGATTAGAGTTTGAAGTATCTGGTTATCCAGAGTTTATCAATTATTATGAAAATACCCTTGCAGAATCTTTTTTGCAGTTGTCCATAGATACTGCCGAATTTCTCTTAAATAATCTAAGAGAAACTATATTAACAAACTATGGCACTGGAAACGACTATGCAGGGGTATTTATAGAGGTTGAGCTGCCAGCAAGCGTAACAACAGCGCTGGAAAACTACAATCACTCTAACCAGTTCAATTTTGCCTGTTATTTAAAATTGAAGCACGGCACGGGTTACATACAGGAGAATTTCTTTTACAAGAATACTTCCAGATATAACCAGTCTGGTTATGTGGATATTACCTTTAAAACAGGGAAAAATCCAGCAACGGATTTTAATTCTACAACGGAAACGGGCGTGCTGAATCTTTCTAAAGATATAGAAGAAGCAGCGATACAGAAACAGCTGGCGTTCTTAAATAATAATATACAAGTGCCGTTTGGAACATCTTATGACCTTTCGCAGACCTTCTTAAATAATGGCAGAATAGTTCCCAATACAGCTATAGCTCAGGTTACATACTGGGAGTTTGATTTGGCGGTAGAAGATGGTAGTTCCGTAATATCTCCTACTTCTCCATGGTGTATTGTCGCAGAAAAAGAACTTGAAGGAGGCACTTTTGAGGTTGTGGGTTACGGCGTTATCACAGACAACTGGACGGGAGGCGAAATCAACAGAAACAGCAGGGCTGTGGTAAGGACAATTACTACTTCGGATATGTTGTTTGGCTCTCGCAAAGGTTTGAGGTTTAGAGTGCAACCAACTAAATTCATGGAGGGTTCTCAGCAACAGGTAAAGATAGCAGTCAATAAAGTAAGAAGAATTTCATATTCAGTAAATTAACATTAATCATTTAAATTTATAAAGCAATGAAAAAAGGATTTATCAAACAAATGTTCGGTGTTACAGCCGATGGCAGAGTGGAGCAATTATCAGAGCTGCACATTCCAGCAGGGACAAGAGTAGTTCAATCATTCTTAATGAGCACTTTATTCGGAGACAATGACACATCATTTAAGAAAGTGATTTTGCCCAATTCGGTAAAGGAAATTGAGGAAGATGCGTTTGTCAATATTAGAACGGAGCAAGTGCAGTTCAAAAATGGACTGGAAAAGATAGGCGACCGTGCATTCATAGCAGGATGTCTTAACTATGAGAATATGGTTTTTCCAAAAACTCTGAAAAGCATAGGGCATTATGCTTTCGCAGAAAATCAGTTTCCTAAATTTTCAAGAAACTATTCTTTGAAAAAAGTAACACTTCCGCAGAACTGCGAATATTACAAAGACAGCTTTGACCCAACAACAGAAGTAGTGGGAGGAAAATTGATTGAGGGATAAAAAATTAAAAAGTATGATTATAGATTATTTGGAGAGAGACTATAACACATTGATAACAACCTTGTTTGTGGTGTGTTTTACATGGCTTGTGGTAATGGTAGCGATGCTCATTGACCTTTATTTCGGAATAAAAAAAGCGAGGGAATTAGGAGAAGCAACCAGTTCGGAGGGATTTAGAAGAACCATCAACAAAGCGACTTATTATTTTGCCTTGATGGGCTTTGCTTTTCTCTTTGACATCTTTGATGTGGTTACGCCTTATTTCTTTCCGCATCCGCTGGGAAGCGTGCCGTTTGTGAGCATATTTGTAGCGCTTGGACTTGTATTTACCGAAGCAAAATCAGTCCATGAAAAAGCCGAAGATAAAGCCCGAAGACGCACCGATGAGAGTTTCAGAAAGATGCTGGAACTGATGAAAAACAGGGAAGATGTGATAAGAGAAATCGCAGACCATTTAAAAACAGAAAGAACAAAACAGCATGAAAAAAGCAATACCGATACTTCTGATTCTTAGTTTGATAAGTTGCAGGAGTGTAAAAAAGGAGGTAACGAAAAACACCTCCAAAACAAAACAAACAGCGGTGGTAAAAGCTCAGTCAGAACAGACTGGGCAGACCGCTATAATGGAAAACAAAGCGGAGCAGAGCAAAGCGGAGCAAACAGCGGTTTTGGAAACCGAAACAAAGCAGATTGTTCAATCTGAAACCGAACATACAGCGGTAAAAAACAGCGTGGAAAATCAGGCTCGGAATAAGACCAAGACCAAAAGAAGAAAGGAATATTTCCCTGATGGAGCGATTAAATCCGAAACAGAAACCACAGAAATGGAAAGCGAAATTGTTTCAAAGCAGCAGCAGGAAATAGATTATTTAAAGGCTTCGGTGGTGGCTTTGAAAGAAGAAAAAGCTGTGCTTGAGGAAGATTTAAAAATGGAACAGCAGAAAACCGAAAAGCTGGAGCAACAAAATGAGGAATGGCGCAAAGCTTCGCAGGAGTTAATATATAAATATGCTGATGCCAAGTATGAATTAAATAAAAATGTAAAAAGGGAATTTAATTTGGGTTCATTGGCGTTGAGTGCGTTACTTGTTATTGCGCTTTACGAGTGCGGAAAACGACTTTTAAATAAATACATCAAATCATGGCGGACATAAAACATTTAAGACCTTTCATTTTAAAATGGGAGGGCGGGCTTTCAAGAGACCCAAAAGACACCGCAAGTAAGGTAAAATGTCCTACACCTTACAAAGGAAAGACTGGTTACCACACGAATAAGGGCATAACCTATGCGGTGTGGCGTTCGGTATTTGGTTCGGATAAGGATATGCGGTTCTTAGAGATGAGCGATGCTGATTGGGACACAGTGATGAAAAAGCTGTATTGGAACAGATGGATGGCGGATTTGATTGAAGACCAAGCGTTAGCGAATACTTTGGTAGATTGGGTTTGGGGAAGTGGAAATTATGGCATTAAAATCCCTCAAAGAATGCTGGGAGTTACAGCCGATGGTGTGGTAGGCGCAAAAACCATAGAAGCGCTGAATAACGCACCGAAAGACTTTTTGCAAAGGCTCTATAAGGAAAGGGAAGATTTTTTGAACAGAATCGTAAAAAACAATCCTACTCAAAAGGTGTTTCTCAAAGGCTGGATGAACAGAATGGCTGACTTAAAAAAATGGAATGAGAGGTTTTTGGGGTAGATTTATTTTTCATTATTAGCAACATCTTTATAGGTGTTGCTTTTTTGTTTTTATTCTAAATAAGGATTTTGAAAAAAAATAACATTTACAGAAAACCTTTTATTTCAAGGCGTTTTATACAATGTTTAACGGAAAAAATTATTCTAAATAAGGGGATAGATATTGCACTTATGAAAAGAAAGTAGTATTTTCGCTAAATTGAAGACAAACTTGTACTGATATGTTTTCCTTTGAAACCTATAAAAATAAACTGACTCAGGTAGAACAAAAATTCAGCCCTGATACTCTTTTTTACCAAGGGAATATTTCTCTTCTCCAAGAAAGGAGAAGGGTGTCGGTTGTGGGTTCTCGCGCTGTTTCTGATGCAGGAATAAAAAGAGCAGAAAAAATAACAAGGGAGTTAGTTAAAAACAATATTATTGTGGTTAGCGGATTAGCAAAGGGGGTTGATATTGTTGCTCATCAAACTGCAATAAAAGCAGGTGGAGACACTATTGGGGTAATTGGCACACCTATAAACCAATATTATCCAAAAGAAAACAAAGAGTTACAAAATTTTATAGCCCAAAACCATCTTTTAATTTCCCAATTTCCTGAGGGGTATCCTACTACTCCTAAAAACTTCCCTATTAGAAATAGAACAATGGCTCTAATTAGTGATGCGACTATTATTATTGAAGCGTCCGAAAAAAGCGGAACAAAGCATCAAGGCTGGGAAGCGTTAAGACTTGGCAGAAGACTATTTATTTTAGAAAATGTTTTCAAATCATCTGTTAGTTGGGCGGATGAGATGCTTCATTATGGAGCGGAAAAATTAACACTTGAAAATTATAAATACCTTATAGAAAGCATAGAATATTTAACAACCAAAGAAGATGAATACGCGTTTTAGATATTTGACTTTTTTAAGATATTCTCCACGAGGAACATTTGCTAGTTCTAAAAGCTCAAGAGTTATAAAAGGCAAATATAAAAACGCTGATGAAGAACATATCGTCTATTTGGCTAAAAGAATAAAGGAAGAGGGTAAAGTTGTGTTTTTTAATGATGCGACCCTTGTTCCTATACCAAGAAGCGCACCTCAAATGAGTGATGATGCTATATATCCCGCTAAAACCATTGCAGAGATATTTGTTAAAAACGGCATAGGAAAAAACATTTCTGTGTTACTTGAGCGATTTAAAGCAATAGCAAAATCAAGCAGTCAGTATACAGCAGCAACAAGAAATAAAGTGGCAGACCATTTAAATAGTATAAAAGTCATTCCTACGCTTATAGACACGCCAACAATAATTTTAATAGATGATATTTTAACATTAGGCAGAACAAGTATGGCGTGTGCATTGCTGCTAAAAGAAGCATATCCAGATAAAGAAATTAAAATATTCTGTCCTCTTAGAACACGAAGTATTGAAGATAAAGATATTTTATTAGAAATAAAAGAAGGCGAGATGATTTGGGATGGCCATGATGTAAAGTTTCCTGATTAAAGAATTATAAATAAAAAATAGGGTGAGTTTTCACGCTTTTTTGTTTACAACATTTTGCTATAAATTGTTCACAAACGATTTTGATTACAAAAGTTGTATTCATCTTAGCACCTAAAAAAATAAAAACGCCTGTTTATGGGTATTGGTCTTGGTGCCTTTTTTATTCAAAAACTGCATCTATTATCTTTCTGTGAACCTCATCTTTTATATGATTAGGGAATTTGCCCTCATAGATAGAATGAACATCACCTCTTGCGTGTCCTGTGAGTTCCATTAAAACATCACGATTTAACAGCAATTCCTTGCCGATATTGATAAAGGTATATCGTGCAGATTTGGAAGAAAAATAAGAAGTCACGCCTATTTCTTCAATCCATTTTCTAAATTCACGAGTAAACTTATCTCTATAAGGTTTGTAAGAATACTGATGAATAGGCAATAGATACTCACTTTCTGATTGATATTTATTCAATATTTCTTCTGCTTCTGGGAATATCTTATTATCTATGATTTCGTTTGTTCCTCCCTTAAACCTCACAAACTTTACTCTCCCTTGTCTTATATGTTCTTTTTTTAGATTTGTTATATCCACAAAATCAACTCCACCAAGCAAGAACATTAACATAAAATAGTCATAAAACCTATGCTTCTGCTCTTGTCTTACCATCATCTTAACCTCATCAAGTGTTAGGTTTTTATCCTTTGTAATCGTGGATTTCTCCATTATATTAGTAAATGGGCTTATGTGGGTGTTAGGTGTGTAAATTCCTCGTTTTACGCCCTCGTTGTATATTGCCCTCATTGCTTTTAGATAGGTGTTTATTCCCCCATTATTACAGGTCTTCTTTTTATCAAGTTTGAATTTTGTGAGGAAGTTATAGTCTATTTCAGAAAACTTTAAATCTTTCTTGTAGGATTTCAGTATTTTCAAGTTTACTTCGTAAAACATAGCGTTACCTGATTGCCCTGTGTTCTTTAACTCCTCTACTCTACTTTCCCAAAAGCTATAAAAGTCATCATCTTTGCCGTTGATAAACTCAAAGATTTGCTGTGCTGACATCTTTTGGCGCTGGTTGATTAAATCATTTATCTTTTGTTTTGTTTCTAAAATGTAACTCATTATACCGATGTATAACGGATGTGATTTTTTAGGCTCTTCTTTTTTGAAGTCCCAATTTTCAAGAGTGGAGAAAAAACCTGAAAAACGATAAAGCCTGTCGGTCTTACTGACATATATAGACAACACAAGTGGGAAGCCTTCTTTTTTGTTTTTGCTGGTATCGAGTTTTAGACTGATTTTCATTTGAATTCTGTTTGAACTTTATTTGAACTTTTTTCCTATTTTATCTTATTTTATACCTATTTTACAAATGGCATTCTAATGATAAGCAGACAATAAAAACCACCTAATAAAAAAGGTAAGATATTGATTTTTAATATCTTACCTATGCAGAAAGGAAGGGATTCGAACCCTCGATACGGTTACCCGTATACCACCTTTCCAGGGTGGCCTCTTCAACCACTCGAGCACCTTTCTATTAATTTTGCAAATGTATAAAATAATTTTTAATTACAAGACATCTCCCCTCTTAAATTTTTAGAAAACTGCTGAGAAAAACTTCCTGCATATTTAGGATTGTCTATCAGATGCATCGCCTTTGTCAAAGCACTTTCTATAGTAATATCTCCACCGCTGATGGCATTGATTTTAGAAAAAACATTGCTGTTTTCATACTTCCCTAAACTCACACCGCCCGATGGACACTGGCTTATGACCACAATATCTATATTTTTATTGCGTATTTTCTGCAAAATTTCCAGTGTTTTGGCATCTCCGAAAATCGTTCCTGAACCGAAAACTTGGATTATCAAAACCTTTACAGTATCTATTTTTAGTAAATATTCCAAATCCATCCCTGGGAAAATCCTGCACAAATGCACGCTGGTACTCAGATGATAATCCACAGAAAACTTTTCATCCTGCTGATGGCGGAAGAGATAACTTTCTTTAATATTTAAAAACACGCCAGACTTGCCCAAAATAGGATAATTAGGACTTTGGAAGGCATCAAAGTTTTCCGAACTGTATTTTATACTTCTATTTCCGCGCAGGAGCTGATGCTCAAAATACAAAGCCACTTCCTGAATAACCGCCTCATTTTCTTTATACAAACTCGCATAATAAAGGCTTGTCAGCAGG
>CAUQHD010000010.1:0-20181 GCA_963517805.1 uncultured Flavobacteriaceae bacterium
ATCAGGAACATCAAAAAGGGTCAGAGGATTTTTCATTTCTTTTTGAATCGTTTTTCTCCGACAAAGATACTTGTTTAAATTTAATCTAAATAAAATTGAGCAACTTTTGTTATATTTGAAAAAAAGATTTCCTAAAATGAATTTTTACCTAAAATACATTCCTACGCCCATCGGCAAGCTCTGCGCCGTGGCTGATGAAGAGGGACTCCTTATGCTGGATTTTGAAGACAGCAAGTACGCAGAAAAAGATTTAAATTCCTTCAAAAACTGCATCCACGAGAGCAATTCTATCTTGGATTTAGCAGAAAAAGAATTAAATCTTTATTTCAAAGGAAAACTGAAAAAGTTCTCGGTTCCTGTAAAATTTTCGGGAACAGAATTTCAGCAGAAAGTCTGGGAAGAACTGCTAAAAATCCCTTTCGGAGAGACTATTTCCTACCAAGAACAAGCCCAAAGGCTCGGCAGCCCAAAAGCTGTGAGAGCTGTAGCCAACGCCAACAGCAGGAACAAAATATCCATCATCGTTCCATGCCATAGAGTCATCGGGAAAGACAAGAAACTGACAGGCTATGCTGGCGGACTAGACAAGAAAGAATTTTTGCTAAATTTAGAAAAACAAAACCAAATTTAGTTTTTCATCCACTTCCAGAGTTCTTTCAGGGTGACTTTATTTCCATACATCAGGATTCCCACTCGGTAGATTTTGGAAGCGATGAAAACCATTCCCAGTGTAGAAACCAGCAAAATCACTATGGACAGCACCAGCTCCCATACAGGAACATCGAAGGGTATCCTCGCCAGCATCGCAATCGGCGAAGTGAAAGGAATCATAGACAACCAGAAACTCATCGGCCCGTCTGGATTGTTCATTATCGTGATACTGCCATAAAAACCAAGCATCATCGGTAAAATCGCAAATAATGTAAACTGCTGAGTCTCGGTTTCGTTATCCACCGCAGAGCCAATCGCTGCATACATCGCACTATAAAACAAATATCCCAATAAGAAATAAATCACAAACACAAAGAGAATTAGTCCATAATTTATCTGCGAAAGAGCCGATAAAACCATCTGCACTTCGGTTACGCCACTCACCATTCCTACATTTGATGAACCAAGAGTCATCACAGAAGCAAATATCATCACTACCCACACCCCAAACTGCACCAAAGCCACTCCTGTAACGCCCAAGATTTTCCCCATCATCAGCTCAAAAGGCTTCACCGAAGAAATCAAAATTTCCACCACTCTGTTGTTTTTCTCCTCCAAAACACTTCGCATCACACGGATACCATACATCATGATGAAAGTAAACACACAGTACATCAGGAACATACTCAGTCCAGATTTCACGCCGACTAGGAAACTATCCTGTTTCTTTTCTTTTTCTAAAACATTGACTACATGAAGATTAACCCCCTTATTCAAATCCTCTATCTGCACAGTGCTGATTCCTAATGCATTGATTTTCTCTGTCTTAATGATTTCCGAAATATTCCCTGCAATGTTTTTTCTGGCTTCGTTGCTCAGGTTTTTATTGGTCAAAACTTCTATGCTGTTTTCCAGCTCATGAATGTCTTTTTTAGGAATAATCATGACCGCGTTCATTTCCTCCGTAGTTTCCAAAGCCTTTATCAAGGATTTTTCTGTCTCCTCCGAAGAAAATACATAACGGATATTCTCATCCGATTTCAGCCTGTCTTTGAACAGACCGCTTTTGTCGATGACACTTATCTGCATCTGCGTTTCATTCGCCTGAAACATCAGAGAAACCACACCTCCAAAAACAATAATCAGAAGCGGCGTGAGAAGGGTAAGAATGATGAAAGATTTCTTTTTTACTTGGGTAAAAAACTCTCTTTTAGCGATTAGGATTATATTTTTCATTTGTTTTTCGGTATTAGTTTATATTCCTTTTACTGCGGCGATGAACACCTCGTTCATTGTTGGGATTTTTTCCTTAAATTCTACGATTTTCCCAATATTTAGAAGCTCTTGGAGAAGTTCTCTCTGGCTCATGCTGTTTTTTATTTCAAAACGAATAAGATTTTCATTCAGTTTTTCATTAAAAAGTTCATTTTTAGTTTTAAATGAATTAAATGCATCCAGACTCGCCTCCGAAATGACAATTTCAAATAAATTTTGCTTAAATTTCTCTTTCACTTCCGAAATTCTGCCATCCAAAACCTTTCGCGACTGATGAACCAAAGCCACGGAATCACATAGTTCTTCCACGCTTTCCATTCGGTGGGTGGAGAGAATGATGGTTGTCCCTTGCGCCTTTAAATCCAAAATCTGGTCTTTTATAAGATTGGCATTCACAGGGTCAAATCCCGAAAACGGCTCATCTAAAATCAGCAGTTTTGGGCGGTGCAGCACCGTCACTACGAATTGTATTTTCTGCGCCATTCCTTTGGACAGCTCGGAGAGTTTTTTCTTCCACCATTGGTCTATTTCCAGTTTCTCAAACCAATGTTTGGACTCTGCAAGTATATCATTTTTAGACATTCCTTTCAGTTCACCGAAATACATCAACTGGTCGCCTATCGTCATATTTTTATACAAACCTCTCTCTTCTGGCATGTATCCCACCTCACGGATATGACTGATTTCCAAAGGGTTATCATTAATGAATATTTCGCCACTGTCTGGCTTGGTGATCTGATTGATAATTCTGATGAATGAAGTTTTCCCTGCGCCATTAGGGCCGAGAAGCCCATAAATACTGCCTTGTGGAACTTCTATGCTAAAATCCTGCAAGGCGATTTTTTTGCCCGCATCGTAGGTTTTAGTGATGTTTTTTGCTCTCAGCATGGATTTTTATTTTCTGAATTAGTATTTGTTTTTCTATTTTGTTACAAAAATAAACAATTCTTTTTCTCAATGCTATAAACTTATTAATGCTTAAATTTGGGCAAATTTTTGAAATGAAGAAAAATTTAGCTTTCGGAGAAAAAAACTACAACTATTATGGAGCCTATCTAAAACAAAAATTCAATGGGCAGAAGGTCTATAAAGTCATCATAGATGCTGGTTTTACCTGTCCCAATCGTGACGGCTCGAAGGGATTTGGCGGTTGTTCCTACTGCAATGTGGAATCCTTCACGCCTGTACCAAAGGATTTGGAAAACTTCCGAGAACAGCTAAACCATGGCATGAAAAACGCAATAGAAAGCTATAAAGCAGAGAAATTCATCATTTATTTTCAGCCAAATTCTAATACTTACGCCTCTGTTGATGAACTAAAAATGCTGTACGATGAAGCCCTGAAAATCAACACCGAAAACATCGTAGGGCTGTCCGTAGGAACACGCCCAGACTGCATAGACAGCGAGAAAATAAAACTGTTGGAAAGCTACTGCGAGCGTGGATTGGAAGTGGATTTGGAACTGGGAATAGAGTCCATCCATAATTCTACTCTTGCAGAAATCAACCGCGGATGCACGCACCAAGATTTCGAAAAAGCAATGGAACTGCTGAAAAACACGCCGCTGAATGTCTGTGTGCATTGTATTTTAGGGCTGCCGAACGAGTCGCGGGAAATGATTCTGCAATATGCCGAAGAAATCAATAAATATCCGCAAATAAAATTCGTGAAATTTCATAATCTGCACATTGTCAAAGGTTCTATCATGGGCGTAAAATACAAAAGAGAACCTTTCAAACTTTTCACTTTGGAAGAATATATCGATTTGCTATGCGAACTGCTTCCACTGCTTCGCCCTGATATCGTGATACAAAGGCTTTTTGCTGTATCTGATACCGAAATGCTCATCGCGCCCAAATGGGGACTAAAGAAAAACCAAATACAGAGCCTCATAGAAAAAGAATTGGAGAAAAGAGGCGTCGTGCAAGGAGCTTTGTTTCAACAGGTTTAATCCTATTCGCTAGAGATAATGGGTCTTATTTTCATATTTTTATTCATTATTATTAAACCTTTATGCATTTCTATAAGTGTTTGTAATCGCTCTATCTACCAGCCAATAAAGTCCTATATAGAATAAAATACTGACAAGAAGCGCCACGAAAGCAATTATAGAAATTGTAAATTCCGTTGTTCTCTTTTTAATTCTCTTCCGCATAGTATTCTGATACATGAAATTGATTCTTATATGCGTGATAATCTGATAGATAAAAAACAAAGGAAACAATACATAAGCCGTGATAAAAATTCCTCCACAAATAATTTCCACCAAAGTTGAATTATAAAAACTGGAATAAAAAAGATTGGTAACCACCACTATAATTGGCGCAAGGATAACGCACAACAAGCACCAAATACTAAAGTATAGTGAGTAATTTCTTCTCATTTTAGTAGTTTTTATAATCTTACAAATATAGTGATTATAATCGGCAAAACAAAATCCCGCCCTAAAAGAGCAGGATTTGATTGTTAATTTTTATGCTTACAAATCTTAAGCCTGAGCGTTGTTTCCTCCTAATACGAAAGGTTCAACTTCTTTGATTTCTCCAAACTGTTGTTCGTAGCTTTGGATATTTTGCTGAAGAGCTGCAAGAACTCTCTTTGCGTGAAGAGGAGCTAAGATAACTCTACTTCTTACCTGAGCCTGCTGAACTCCTGGCATGATTTGAATAAAATCTAAAACAAATTCTGATGGAGAGTGGTTTACTAATGCCAAGTTAGCATATGCACCT
The DNA here is from genome assembly GCA_963517805.1 of uncultured Flavobacteriaceae bacterium. Lineage (GTDB taxonomy): Bacteria > Bacteroidota > Bacteroidia > Flavobacteriales > Weeksellaceae > JABCPE02. Next base: position 4,657 of record CAUQHD010000010.1, read on the forward strand.
GCTGCTACCATTTCGTTTAATTGAATGTTAATGTTGTTTGGGTCTTGGTTTTGATTATTGTCCATTTTTATTTTATTTTTTATTGGTTAATACTATATTAAAATTCGAGGTGTGAAGATATTAAATTTATTTCAAACCTCAAATTTTAATTTTGCTTATTTTTATTTAATATCTTCAAACTCTCTATTAGAACCTACGATGATGTTCTGGTAGTCTTTCAGACCTGTACCCGCAGGGATTCTGTGTCCTACGATTACATTTTCTTTCAGACCGTTCAGCTCATCTACTTTACCAGAAACAGCCGCTTCGTTTAGTACCTTCGTAGTTTCTTGGAATGATGCCGCAGACATGAATGATTTTGTCTGAAGAGCTGCTCTCGTAATACCCTGAAGCACTGGATTCGCAGTCGCTGTAAGCGCTTCTCTCACTTGTACCAGCTGTAAATCTTCTCTCTTCAGTTTAGAGTTTTCATCTCTCAGCTCTCTTGCTGTAATCATCTGTCCTGGTTTCAATTCTTTAGAATCTCCTGCATCTACAACTACTTTCAGTCCGAATACTCTATCGTTTTCTTCGATGAAATCTAGTTTGTGCTCTAGGCTTCCTTCCAAGAACTGCGTATCTCCTGCATCTACGATTTCCACTTTTGTCATCATCTGTCTTACGATAATTTCAAAGTGTTTATCATCGATTTTCACCCCTTGAAGACGATATACCTCTTGGATTTCATTCACGATATATTCCTGAACCGCAGTAGGCCCTTTGATTGCCAAGATATCGTCTGGTGTAATCGCTCCATCAGAAAGCGGATCTCCTGCTCTCACGAAGTCATTTTCCTGAACGATAATCTGGCTAGAAAGTTTCACTAGATATTTTCTAATTTCTCCTGTTCTAGACTCTACGATAAGCTCTCTGTTACCACGCTTGATTTTTCCATAAGATACCACTCCATCTATTTCTGTTACTACAGCTGGGTTAGAAGGGTTTCTCGCTTCGAACAATTCGGTAACTCTCGGTAGACCTCCCGTGATATCCCCTGCTTTTGCAGATTTTCTAGGGATTTTTATCAAGATTTTACCAGCTTTGATTTTTTCTCCGTCATTTACCATCAAGTGAGCTCCCACTGGCAAGTTGTAAGCTTTTTGCTCTACACCTTTAGAATCTACCACTCTCAATGTAGGAACGGCTTTTTTGTCTCTTGATTCGGAAATTACTTTCTCCTCGAAACCTGTCTGCTCGTCTATTTCCAATTGGAAAGTTCTACCTTGGATGATATCTTCGTATTCTATCTTACCTGTAGTTTCTGCGATGATAACGGCGTTATATGGATCCCACTTACAGATGAGGTCTCCTTTTTTCACTTTATCACCTGGCTTCACAGAAAGAACCGCACCATAAGGGATGTTTGCCACCATGATAGGCGTTCTTAGTTCATTATCAGCCACTAAACGGAATTCCGTAGAACGAGATACAACCACCTCAGTTTTGTTTCCGTTTTCATCTTCTGATGTGATGGTTCTTACCTCATCCATTTCTACGATACCATCTCTTCTTGCTGTGATGGAAGGATTTACAGAGACATTCCCCGCAGTACCCCCTTGGTGGAAGGTTCTCAGTGTCAGCTGTGTACCTGGTTCCCCGATAGACTGCGCTGCGATAACTCCCACAGCTTCACCCATGTGAATCATCTTACCAGTTGCCAAGTTTCTACCATAACATCTCGCACAGATACCTTTTTTAGCCTCACAGCTTAGTGGAGAACGAACTTCTACCGTCTCGATTCCAGCATCTTCTATTTTCTTCGCTAAAGCTTCGCTGATAATCTGGTCTGCAGCTATAATAAGTTCATCCGTTTCTGGATCATATACATCATGAAGAGAAACTCTACCCAAAATTCTTTCAGAAAGTCTTTCTACGATTTCGTCATTTTTCTTCAATGGAGAAACTTCTACCCCTCTCAGCGTACCACAGTCATCTTCCGTAATAATCACATCCTGAGCCACATCCACAAGTCTTCTTGTCAAATATCCTGCATCGGCTGTCTTAAGCGCCGTATCCGCAAGACCTTTTCTCGCCCCGTGGGTAGAGATGAAGTATTCTAGGATAGAAAGACCTTCTTTAAAGTTGGCTACAATCGGGTTTTCGATGATTTCCGCTCCTGTAGAACCAGCTTTTTGAGGTTTTGCCATCAAACCACGCATACCAGAGAGCTGACGAATCTGTTCTTTAGATCCCCTCGCTCCAGAGTCTAGCATCATATAAACAGAGTTAAATCCTCCTTGGTCGGTTTTCATTCTGCTCATAATCATCTCTGTAAGACCCGCGTTGGTATTTGTCCAAACATCGATAACCTGGTTATATCTCTCTGTATCAGTGATAAGCCCCATGTTATAGTTGTCCTTGATGCCATCCACAGTTTCCACCGCCTGAGCGATCATTTGTTTTTTCTCCTCTGGAACTACGATATCCGCCAAGCTAAATGAAAGTCCTCCCTTGAAGGCGTTCATATAACCTAGGTTTTTCATATCGTCCAAGAATTTCACCGTAGTAGGGAAATCTGTCTCCGCAAGGATAGTACCGATGACATCTCTCAGCGATTTTTTAGTCAATAATGTATCTATATATCCTACTTCTTTTGGTACAATTTGGTTAAACAAAATTCTACCTACTGTAGTTGGGATAAGTTTCGTTACAAGTTCTCCGTTTTCTTTCAAAGTCAAACGGCATTTTACTTTCGCATTCAATGATGCTTTTCCTTCTGCATAGGCTATTTCCGCCTCTTCTGGAGAGTAGAATACTAGGCCTTCACCTTTCACTTTATAATCATCAGTAGAGTGAGCTTCTTTCGTCATGAAATAAAGCCCCAATACCATGTCCTGAGAAGGGACAGTGATAGGCGAACCATTCGCAGGGTTCAAGATATTCTGAGAACCGAGCATCAATAATTGTGCTTCCAAAATAGCCTCTGGACCGAGTGGTAAGTGTACCGCCATCTGGTCACCGTCGAAATCGGCGTTGAAGGCTGTCGTTACCAATGGGTGAAGCTGGATAGCTTTCCCCTCAATCATCTTAGGCTGGAATGCCTGAATACCAAGTCTGTGAAGCGTAGGCGCACGGTTCAGAAGAACTGGGTGTCCTTTCATCACATTCTCCAAAATATCATATACAACAGGTTCTTTTCTGTCGATAATTCTCTTCGCAGATTTTACCGTTTTTACGATTCCTCTTTCTATCAATTTTCTGATAATGAATGGCTTATAAAGCTCCGCCGCCATATCCTTAGGGATACCGCATTCATGTAATTGTAAATCTGGTCCTACTACGATAACCGAACGCGCAGAGTAGTCCACCCTTTTACCTAACAAGTTTTGACGGAAACGCCCTTGTTTTCCTTTCAATGAATCAGAAAGTGATTTCAGTGGTCTGTTTGATTCAGATTTTACAGCTGAAGATTTTCTTGTATTATCAAACAATGAATCTACCGCCTCCTGAAGCATACGCTTCTCGTTTCTCAAGATAACCTCTGGAGCTTTGATTTCCATCAATCTCTTCAAACGGTTATTTCTGATGATTACTCTTCGGTAAAGGTCATTCAGATCCGAAGTAGCGAAACGCCCACCATCAAGCGGAACTAGAGGTCTAAGCTCTGGCGGCGTAACAGGAAGCACACGCATCACCATCCACTCTGGACGGTTAATCATTCTCGTGTTTGCTCCTCTCAATGCTTCCACCACAGAAAGTCTTTTCAGAGCCTCTGTTCTTCTTTGTTTAGAAGTTTCGTTATGAGCCTTGTGTCTCAAATCATAAGAAAGTGCATCAAGGTCTATTCTCTTCAATAAATCCTCGATAGCTTCAGCCCCCATTTTTGCAATGAATTTATTTGGGTCTGAATCATCAAGATATTGATTTTCAACTGGAATAGATTCTAACACATCTAAGTATTCCTCCTCTGTAAGGAATTCCATTTCATCAAAATCAGAACCATCTGCTTTTCTTGCAATTCCCTGCTGGATAACCACATATCTTTCGTAGTAGATAATCATATCCAACTTCTTAGAAGGCAATCCAAGAAGATATCCTATTTTGTTCGGAAGGGAACGGAAATACCAAATGTGAGCCACTGGCACTACCAAATTGATATGTCCTATGCGCTCTCTTCGTACTTTTTTCTCGGTAACTTCTACCCCGCATCGGTCGCAGACAATACCTTTATAGCGGATTCTCTTATATTTTCCGCAAGCACACTCGTAATCCCTTACAGGACCAAATATTTTTTCACAGAAGAGACCATCTCTCTCTGGTTTGTGTGTTCTATAATTAATCGTTTCAGGCTTTAGAACTTCTCCTCTTGATTCTTGAAGAATAGACTCTGGAGATGCCAGCCCGATGGTGATTTTACTAAATCTGCTTGATTTATTTTTATTTGACATTTTTATTTTTTTTAGATTAAAAGAACCTTAAGTCATAATTACAATCTGAGTTTCTGTATCTCATTTTGTCTATTATTCTTCAAGTCTTACATCAAGTCCAAGACCTTGTAACTCATGAAGCAACACATTGAAAGACTCTGGAATGCCTGGTTCCGGCATTGGTTCTCCTTTAGCAATTGCTTCGTAAGTTTTAGCTCTACCTATTACATCATCAGATTTCACTGTCAAGATTTCTCTCAGGATATTAGATGCTCCGAACGCTTCAAGAGCCCAAACCTCCATCTCTCCGAAACGCTGACCACCGAACTGTGCCTTACCACCGAGTGGCTGCTGCGTGATAAGAGAGTAAGGACCGATAGAACGAGCGTGCATCTTGTCATCTACCATGTGTCCGAGTTTCAGCATGTAGATAACTCCCACAGTAGCTGGCTGAGTAAATCTCTCTCCTGTGCTTCCATCATACAGATAAGTATTTCCGTATTTAGGAAGTCCTGCTTGATCTGTATATTCTGTAATTTGGTCTAAATTAGCTCCATCAAATATCGGTGTAGCAAATTTAACTCCTAACTTTTTACCTGCCCAGCCAAGAACTGTTTCATAAATCTGACCAATGTTCATTCGCGAAGGTACCCCTAGCGGGTTTAGCACGATATCCACTGGTGTTCCATCTTCCAAGAAAGGCATATCTTCCTGACGGACAATTTTAGAGACAATACCTTTGTTTCCGTGTCGTCCCGCCATTTTATCCCCTACATTCAGCTTTCTCTTCTTAGCAATATAAACTTTAGCTAATTTAATAATACCTGAAGGAAGCTCATCTCCAATAGAAACTGCATATTTTTCACGGTTTTTAGCCCCTTGCAGATCGTTATATTTTATTTTATAATTATGAATCAGCTGTTTAACCAGTTCATTTTTATCCTCATCTGTTGTCCAATTAGAACCGTCTACACTTGTATAATCTGCAATGCTTGTAAGAAGTTTCATGGTAAATTTAGCTCCTTTACCCATGATTTCTTCTCCCAAATCATTTGTTACTCCCTGAGAAGTCTTACCATTTACAATTGTATTAAGTTTCTCTAAAAGAGTGTCTCTCAGAACATCCAACTGAACTTGGAATTTATTTTCTATTTCTTCCAGTTTCAGTTTTTCTTCGCTTCTCTTCTTTTTATCTTTGATATTTCTTGTGAACAATTTTTTATCAATCACTACTCCTCTCAGCGACGAATCGGCTTTGAGCGAAGCATCTTTCACATCACCAGCCTTGTCTCCGAAGATAGCTCTCAATAGTTTCTCTTCTGGTGTAGGGTCAGACTCTCCTTTCGGAGTAATTTTCCCGATAAGAATGTCGCCAGGTTTTACCTCCGCCCCGATTCTAATCATACCATTTTCATCAAGGTCTTTGGTCGCTTCTTCTGACACATTCGGGATATCTGCTGTAAGCTCTTCCATACCGAGTTTAGTATCACGAACTTCCAATGAATATTCATCCACATGGATAGAAGTAAACCAGTCCTCACGAACTACTTTTTCATTAATTACAATAGCATCCTCGAAGTTATATCCTTTCCACGGCATGAATGCTACAACCAAGTTTCTACCCAATGCCAATTCGCCGTTTTCAGTAGCATATCCTTCACAAAGAACCTGCCCTTTTTCCACTTTGTCTCCTTCTCTCACGATAGGTTTTAGGGTAATTGTTGTAGATTGATTGGTTTTTCTGAATTTAGTTAAATGATAAGTTTTTGTTGCAGATTCAAAAGAAACCAAATCTTCATCATCTGTTCTATCATATTTAATGATAATTTTATCGGCATCTACATATTCTACAACTCCTGTTCCATCAGCATTTATCAAAATTCTTGAATCTTTTGCCACCTGTCTTTCCAAGCCCGTTCCTACGATTGGAGCTTCTGGTTTCAGCAACGGAACTGCCTGACGCATCATGTTTGAGCCCATCAATGCACGGTTCGCATCATCATGCTCCAAGAAAGGAATCAAAGATGCAGAAATACCAGAAATCTGGTTCGGCGCGATGTCTATCAAGTCCACCTGCTGTGGCTCTACCACTGGATAATCCCCATCTAGACGAGCAATAACTCTATCTGTGGCGAAAGTTCCATCATTATTTAAATCAACATTCGCCTGAGCAATGATTTTAGACTCTTCATCTTCGGCATTAAGGTAAATAGGTTCAGCATTGAAATTAACTTTACCATTTTCAACCTTTCTATATGGCGTTTCTATGAAACCTAAATTATTGATTTTAGCATAACATCCCAAAGAAGAAATCAAACCAATGTTTGGTCCCTCTGGCGTCTCAATCGGACAAATTCTTCCGTAGTGAGTATGGTGGACATCTCGCACCTCGAAACCTGCTCTTTCTCTAGAAAGACCGCCAGGCCCTAACGCAGAAAGTCTTCGCTTGTGAGTAACCTCAGAAAGCGGGTTCGTTTGGTCCATAAACTGAGACAACTGGTTGGTTCCGAAGAATGAATTAACCACAGAAGTCAATGTCTTAGCATTAACCAAATCCAATGGCGTAAATATCTCATTATCACGAACATTCATTCTTTCTCTAATCGTTCTTGCTACTCTTGAAAGTCCCACTCCGAACTGACCAGCCAACTGCTCTCCAACAGTTTTAATTCTTCTGTTAGAAAGGTGGTCTATATCATCTACCTCTGCTTTAGAGTTAGCCAGTTCTATCAAATGGCGAACAATTGCGATAATATCCTCTTTCGTAAGAACCTCTGTCTCAACAGGGATATTTAAGCCTAATTTTTTATTTAATCTATATCTACCTACCTCTCCCAAAGAGTATCTCTGCTCTGAGAAGAACAAGTTTTCAATGATTTTTCTTGCTGTTTCTTCATCTGGCGGATCAGCATTTCTCAACTGACGATAGATGTACTCCACCGCCTCTTTTTCAGAGTTAGTAGGGTCTTTTTGTAATGTATTTTGGATGATAGAAAACTCGCTGCTGTTTTCATTATGAATCAAAATAGTTTTAACTCCTGAATCGAGAATCAAATCCAAATGTTCTTTTTCCAGCACTGTTTCTCTATCAAGGATAATTTCATTTCTCTCAATAGAAACCACCTCTCCTGTATCTTCATCTACAAAATCCTCAAACCAAGTATTCAACACTCTGGCCGCCAATACTCTTCCTTCTACTTTTTTAAGCGCTGCTTTAGAAACTTTTATTTCTTCTGCCAAGTCAAAAATCTGAAGAATATCTTTATCAGATTCATAACCAATAGCTCTCAGCAAAGTAGTGAAAGGTAATTTTTTCTTACGGTCAATATATGCATACATCACATTATTGATATCCGTAGTAAATTCCATCCAAGACCCTTTAAATGGGATTATTCTTGAATAGTAAAGTTTAGTTCCGTTAGCATGGTAAGTCTGCCCAAAGAACACCCCTGGCGAACGGTGAAGCTGTGTAACAACTACCCTTTCTGCCCCGTTGATAATGAACGACCCAGAAGGCGTCATATACGGAACTGGCCCTAAATACACATCCTGAATAACGGTTTCAAAATCTTCGTGCTCTGGGTCTGTGCAATATAATTTAAGCCTTGCCTTAAGCGGAACACTATAAGTAAGCCCTCTTTCCACACATTCGTCAATAGAATAACGAGGTGAATCCACCAAATAATCTAAAAATTCTAAAACAAACTGATTTCTAGAATCTGTAACTGGAAAGTTTTCCTGAAATGTCTTATAAAGCCCCTCTTTTTTTCTATCTTCTGGAAGTGTATCCAGCTGAAAAAACTCCTTGAAAGAATCCATCTGAATCCCCAAGAAATCAGGAACTTCAACCTTTCCTTTTGCCGAAGAGAAGTTTATCCTTTGCCCTCCTTGCGCGTTTTTTGTCGTTTTTGATTTACTCATAAAAACCTCTAAAGAAATGTTAGTTAAAAATATTTTGTTCACAAAAAAATATCAGAAAAGAACCAAATCAAGAAATGATGACGATGAAAGATTTTGTATCCACGCTATCAGAAACACCCTTCCCATCATCATCCTAAAAATCAGCCTTTTCTAACTGCAACACTGGTATATCTTTTCACAGCGTAGTGCAAAATATTTTTCCCATCTCGCTATTTTTTCAGTTATACACATGCACAAAATACGAAATCCCCTATACAACAATGTATAAGAGTTGTTCAATTTTCATGCATGTCTATAAATTTTCCAATAGCGTAAAATGGTCTGCAAATATAATTTATTTTTGGGAAATATTTAGTAAAAAATTAAAGTTAATTTTAGTTAAATTTATAACCAACTGATAATCAATACTTATTAAACTTTAAATAAAATCATAGATTTATGAGAAAATTCACATAGAAAAAAGATATTTTTTAAACAAAAAAATTGTACTTTTGCACTTTAAAAATTTTCAGGAAAATGAATGTTACGAGAACTAACCACGATGATGTAAGTGCTTTACTTACAATTACACTGAATAAATCAGATTACAAGGAAAAAGTAGATGATGCACTAAACTCTTATGCTAAAAGAGCAACTATACCTGGCTTCAGAAAAGGTAAAGCGCCTATGAGCCTTATCAAAAAACAATATGAAGAAGCCGTTACACTAGAAGAAATCAACAGAAAGATTTCTGAGTCTTTGGACAAATATGTTGCTGATAACAACATAAGACTCCTAGGACAGCCTATTCCACAGGATACACAGGCATTGGATTTCAATGCTGAGGAGGTTTCTGTAAGTTTTGAAATTGGTTTCGAGCCAGAATTTGAAATTGATTTATCTAAATACGCTGCTGAATACTACGAAGTAGAAGCTACTGACAAAGAAGTAATGAAGAGCGTAGGAAATATGCAAAAAAGATTTGCAGAAAAAGTTGTGAAAGACAAAGCAACGAAAAACTCTCACATTAACTTTGAAGTTACTGAAATCGTGGAAGGTGATGCAAAACCTGTACACAAGCCTAAATACCTTTCTGCAACAGAAGAAAATACTGCTATTTTCCCTATCCTAAAAGGACTAAAAGTAGGTGAAACTAAAGAAATCTCTGCGGAAGAATTAAAAGCAAATGAAAACGAACTTGCGAGAGAGCTAGGTTTCCATGATATAGAAATCACACACTTAGGAAATGAAAAATTCCAAGTGAAAGTTCAGGAAATTTTTGAATTAAAAGATGCTGAGCTGAACCAAGAATTATTCGATAAAGTTTACGGAAAAGACGAAATCAAATCTGAAGAAGAACTAAAAGCAAGAGTAAAATCTGAATTGGATGATTTCTTCAAACAAAATTCTGAAGCTGTATTCGTAAGCAAAGTTTTAGAACAAATCTACAAAGAAGATTTCCTAAAAATCCCAGAAGCATTCCTTGTAAAATGGGTAATGTATTCTAATCCAGAAATCACTGAAGAAGACAGAGCGAAACAAATCATAGCAAATGAAAAATCTGCTCTAATCGCTCAGATGGTAGAAAACAAACTAAGAGTTTCTAATAATATCCAGTATGATTTCGAGGAAGTATTGGAACATGCTAAACTTTCTTTCAGAAATCAGCTAATGTCTCACGGAGTGCACCACATCGGTGAGCAAGAACTACACAGATATGTGCTAGAAATGCTGAGAGACAGAGAGCAAATGAGAAGATATTCTTCTGAGGTTCTTTTAATCAAAATCAGAAGTGTAGTTTTAGAAAAAGCTAAAAAGACTGAGAAGAAAATTTCTTATGACGAGTTCATGAAAGAAATTCAAACTAAATCTAAAAAAGAAGATTAATAAATCTAACAAAAAATGCGGCTCTTTTCGAAACCGCATTTTTTTATAATTTTAAAATAAATTCACATGCCGAGACCAACTTCTAAAACTGAACTTCTCCAGCTGAGCCAAGAAAAATTCATAAACTTGATAGACTTTGTTTCTGCTCAGGAAAATCCGAACAAAGAATTCAGCGGAAATACCATGAACAGAAATATTCGTGATGTTTTAGGACATCTCCACCACTGGCATGAAATGTTTCTAAATTGGTACAAAATAGGCATGCAAGGCGAAAAACCTGCCATTCCCAAAGAGGGCTACACCTTTGCTGATACACCGAAACTCAACCGAGAAATTTGGGAAAGCTGTCAGAATATTTCACTTGATGAAGCCCTTGTTTTATTCCAAAAATCATTTGAAAAAGTGTTTTCCATCATAGAAAAACATACCGATGAAGAGCTTTTCACCAAGAAAAAATACAAATGGACAGGTTCTACTTCGCTAGGGTCTTACCTTATTTCGGCAACTTCCAGCCATTATGACTGGGCTTTAAAAATAATGAAAAAGGGATTAAAATAAAATTAAGCCACAGCATACTGCTTCCCCGAAAGGGCTTTGATGTAGCCTAACAATTCTAAATCCAATAAAATCGGCAGCAGTTTAAAAGGCGGCATTTCTAGTTTTAGACTGAGGTCATCCAGCGAGATAGGAGAATTTTCCGCAATGAGCTGGTAAGCAGGTTTTAGCCTTTCTTCCACCTCTATTTCCTTTGGTTCAAATAGCTGTGGCTGTTTCACAGATGGATAATTATCACCCAATTCATCCAAAACATCTTGGAACGAAGCCAAAATTTTTGCTTTATTTTGGGCAATAATCATATTACAGCCCTGACTGTATTTGTCCCCGAAACGCCCTGGCAGCGCCAAAACTTCTCTATTATATTGATTAGCATAGCTTACCGTACTCATAGAACCGCCCCCAAAAGCAGTTTCCACCACGATGGTAAATTGGGAAATCCCCGCTACTATCCTATTTCTCTGCAAAAAATGTTCTCGGTCTGGTTTTTCGCTGGAATTAAATTCTGACAACAACGCCCCTCCGTTTTCCAAAATATCTTTTGACATTTTCTCATGAACCGCTGGGTAAATCATATGCAGCCCATGAGCCAAAACTCCCACCGTAGAAATATTATGATTAAGAGCCTGCTGGTGGGCATATCCATCCGTTCCCAAAGCCAAACCACTCACTATCAGCACATTTTTATCCCTCAAAACTTCGGAAAGCTCTTCTATGAATTTCTTTCCGTAAACCGTCATTTTACGAGTTCCGACTATGCTTATCAGTTTTAAATTTTCATTAAAATCTCCCTTTTGATAAAGCACGGCAGGAGCATCTGGACACTCTGACAGCAGCCGTGGAAGCTTATTCTGATGCCTCAGCCTGACTTTAATATTATTTTTTTCGCAAAAAAGCAGTTCTTTTTCTGCAAATTTCAGAAAAGTATCATCACCGATTCCCTTTGAAATCTGTGTTCCGATGCCAGAAATTTCCTGCAAAACAGACTTGGAAAGCCTCCATGTTTCTTTGGCCGAACCTGTTACGGAGACCAGTTTCATGAAATTGACATCGCCCACCAAGGGACAAGCCCTCAGCGCAATAGAATACAATATTTCTTCCGAATCTGCCACTATTTTCATTTATGAAATTACACCGCTTCCCAGCAGCTCTTCGCCCTGATACCACGCCGCAAACTGCCCTTCTGCTATCGCTGACTGCGGATTTTCGAACTCTATGAAAAATCCGTCTTCGTACTGATAAAGAACCGCATCTTCCAAAGGCTGACGGTATCTTATCCTTGCTTTCACATTCATGGATTCTCCGTTTTTCAACCTCAAATCTTCACGAACCCAATGCACCTCATCATTATTGATTTTCAGTGCTTTTCGGTAAAGTCCAGGGAAATTTTTGCCCTCGCCCACGAAAAGAATATTATTCTCCATATCGCGGTCGATGATGAAGCAGGATTCCTTATGTCCGCCTATTCCCAAGCCTTTGCTCTGTCCTATGGTAAAAAACTGCGCACCTTGGTGCTTTCCGATGACTTTTCCGTCTTCTTTTTGGTATTTTATTTTCTTTGAAAGATATTTTAATTCATCAAGTTTGGTTTCAAAAATAAGCATTCCTTTATGAAACTCTTTGTAATCGCTGAAAATCTCCACGATTTCGCCTTCTTTCGGAATTAGCTGCTGCTGCAGAAATGTCGGCAGGCTCACTTTCCCAATGAAACAAAGCCCCTGAGAGTCCTTTTTATCGGCAGTTATCAGCCCTATTTCTCTTGCTATTTCTCTCACTTCGGGCTTGGTCAGTTCTCCTATCGGGAACAGGGCTTTTGATAATTGATTTTGATTTAATTGACACAAAAAATAGCTTTGGTCTTTATTATTATCCTTTCCTGCGAGAAGCTGATAGATTTCCTTTCCCCTCTCATCCACGAAAGAGGAAACTCTGGCATAATGCCCCGTTGCCACCTTGTCAGCCCCCAAAGACAAAGCAGTCTGAAGAAAAACATCAAATTTCACTTCTCTATTGCAGAGAATATCTGGATTGGGCGTTCTTCCTTTTTCGTATTCGGAGAACATGTAATCTACAATTCTTTCCTTGTAAAGTTCGCTCATGTCTATCACCTGAAAAGGAATACCCAGCTTCTGCGCCACCAGAAGGGCATCATTACTATCCTCTACCCATGGGCATTCGTCCTCCAAAGTCACCGAAGCATCATTCCAGTTTCTCATAAAAAGCCCGATAACCTCGTGCCCTTGTTGTTTCAATAGGTAGGCGGCAACACTGCTGTCCACGCCTCCTGAAAGTCCTACGACTATTCTCATATTTAAATCATAATCTTTTGATTATCAATCGTAATCCTAAGAAAAACTACACATAATCACTCTATTCAATAGCTTTAATATTATGAACGAAGTTCAGCATTGAATTCTTTTTTAAACAAGCTGACCAATCTGTTCATCACTTCTGAAATTTCCTTTTCTTCGAGAGTTTTTTCTTCATTCAAAAGCTCAAAACTCAAAGCATAAGATTTCTTACCTGCTGGCAGGTTTTTGCCTTCATAAACATCAAAAAGATTGATATTTTTGATAAGCGGGAATTTATTCTTCTTCACAGACTGATACAAATCCGCATAAGAGGTGTTTTTGTCAATCAACAAAGCCAAATCTCTTCTTATTTTATTAAATTTTGGAATATCTTTAAATCGTAAATTTTCTGTATTACGAAGATTTTGACATTCTTCAAGCTCTATTTCTGCATAGAAAGCTTCTTGTTCTATGTCAAATTTTTTCAGCATTTTCGGACTTACTTTTCCGAGTCTTGCAACGGTTTTTCCTTCAACTAAAAATTCTATCGCATCCGAAAAACGACTATCCTGCAATGGTTTTTCAACAATATCAAAATTCAACTTACCTAAAATAAGAGAAACATACGCTTTCAAGTGGTAAAAATTTGTCTCATCTTTTGGCAAAAGCCAGTTTTCAGAATGATTTCTTCCTGAAACTAAAATCGCCAACTGTTTTCTCTCCTCGTATTTGTCTTTTTTATGATAAATTTTTCCTAATTCGAAAAACTTAATATCCGCATTTTTTCTGTTGATATTATAAACCGCATTCTCCAAAAGCCCTTCCAATAAAGACTTTCTCATAAACGCCAAATCATTACTCAATGGATTTAGCAGTTTCACAGCATCCGTTTCATCTTCTACAGAAGTAAGGGAATTGTTCATCACCTCATAAAATCCATTCGCCTGAAGCGCCCTTGCCCATTCGTTTTCCAGCGAATTTAAGTCATTGAAACTCAACTTAACCGGTGTAAAAGAAATTTTATCGGGAGCATCCACTTTATTGTAACCATAAATCCGGAGAATTTCCTCTATCACATCTATTTCTCTGGTAACATCAGCTCTGTAATTCGGCACCGAAAGCTCTAATCCATCAGGAATTTCATTAAGGATTTCTATTTCCAAAGACTTTAGAATTTCTTTAACCTTCTCTCTATGAATTTTAGCCCCCAAAATTTGATCCAATTTAGAATATCTAAAAATCACATTATGAGGCTTTATTTTTTCAGGGTAATGTTCTATATAATCCCCTACCAATGTCGCTCCTGTCAGTTCTTGTAACAGTTTCACCGCCAAGGAAATAGTGGTTTTCGTATTATTTGGGTCTACTCCTCTCTCAAAACGGAAAGAAGCATCGGTATTCAGTCCGTGGAATTTAGCCCCTTTACGAACAGCAACAGGATTAAAGTAAGCACTTTCCAAGAAAATAGACTGCGTCTGCTCAGAAACTCCGCTGTCCTGCCCACCAAAAACCCCAGCAATGCAAAGTGGTTTCTGATTTCCATCTTTTATCATAATTTCCTCTCCGTTCAGCGTTCTCTCCACTCCGTCCAGCGTGGTGAATTTCGTTCCTTTCGGGCTGTTTCCTACCGTTATTTTATTTCCTCCTATTTTATCTAAATCAAAAGCATGAAGCGGCTGTCCATAAGCATGAAGAATATAGTTGGTAACATCCACCACATTATTTATTGGCGAAAGACCTATCGCTTTCAGTCTGTTTTTCAGCCATTCTGGCGATTCTCCTACTTTTATATTTTTCAAAACAGCACCAATGTATCTCGGCGCTAATTCATTGTTTTCCACTTCAACAGAAAAATTATGCTCACCTTCTGATTCAGCAGAGTAAGTTTCCATCTTAACAAGTTCAGAATCAATCCCATTACAAGACAAAAATGCATGTAAATCTCTCGCCACACCATAGTGCGAAATCGCATCAGTTCTGTTAGGCGTAAGTCCTATTTCATAAACTTCATCTTGCTGAATATCGAAATAATCCGCCAGAGGTTTTCCTACTTCATAAGTCTCATCCAAAACCATAATTCCATCATGGCTGTTGCCCAAGTCTATCTCATCTTCCGCACAAATCATCCCTTCCGAAACCTCACCTCTTATTTTAGTTCTGTTAATAGTAAAAGAACCACCATTTTTATCAAACAAAGTAGTCCCTACCACAGCCACCGCAACTATCTGTCCTGCAGCTACATTAGGAGCTCCACAGACGATATTTAGAATTGTAGCATTTCCTACATCTACAGTGGTTTTGCTTAGTTTATCGGCGTTTGGATGTTTTTCGCAAGTCAAAACCTTACCTACAACGATGCCTTCCAAACTTCCTTTGATAGTTTCAAATTTATCTATCCCCTCTACTTCCAAACCTATATCCGTGAGGTAAGTTCCTATTTTTTCTGAATTTAAATCTGTACTAATGTAATCTTTAAGCCAATTATT
>CAUQHD010000011.1:0-18755 GCA_963517805.1 uncultured Flavobacteriaceae bacterium
ATATTCACCAAAAACACCTTGCCATTTTCCACTTTTACACTGGTTTCCAACCTTGTATGGTAGCGGTAGCAGTCACTTGCTCTCATATCATAAAACACTGAAAATAAAAACAATAGAACAAATCCTATTTTTAAAAATCTAGCTTTCATACTTTCAATTTATTTGAATTTTTCTTGGCTAATTTAGTGTTTTTTAGGCTGAAAAACTGATTTTTTATCTGAATTTATTTCAATGTTTAAATCAAAAAACTCGCCTCAATAACCGAAAACATAAACTCAAAAGAGAGAAATAAGATAAATTCACTATTTTTGCCGATTATTTTTAAAAACTTTTTACATAAAATATGCTTTCAGTTCAGGGATTAGGATTACATCATTCGGGGAACTATTTGTTTCAAAATGTGAATTTTACGATTAAAAGAGAAGATAAAATAGGCTTAGTCGGAAAAAACGGCGCTGGGAAATCCACGCTCTTAAAGATGCTTTCGGGCGAAATCAGTTTCTATGAAGGAAATGTGATTCCCGAGGGAAACATCACCATTGGTTTCCTTAAACAAGATTTAGATTTTGTGAAAGGAAGAACCGTTTGGGAAGAGACCATGCAGGCTTTTGAGAAGATAAACGCCATGAAAGCAGAGCTGGACGAGGTTAATCATCAGCTCGCTACCCGCACGGATTACGAAAGCCAAGCCTACCATGACCTCATCGAGAGAATGACCGAACTAAACGACCTCCTGCACCACCACGATGCCTACAACCTAGAAGGAGATGTAGAAAAAGTACTGCTCGGGCTGGGCTTCAAGGCGGAGGATTTTAATAAAATCACTGATGAATTCTCTGGCGGCTGGCGAATGAGAATAGAATTAGCCAAACTTCTCCTCCAAAAAAATGATTTGATGCTGCTGGATGAGCCGACCAACCACCTCGATATGGAATCCATCATTTGGCTGGAAAACTTCTTGAAAGACTACCCTGGCGCTATCGTTCTCGTGAGCCACGATAAGCAATTCATGACTGCTGTCTGCAACCGAACTTTTGACATCAATAATAAAAAAATTGACGACTATAAAGCCAACTACACCAAATACCTTGAACTAAACAAAGAACGAAGAGAAAAACTAGAACAGGCGAAGAAAAACCAAGATGCCGAAATCAAACAGATGGAGGATAATATCAACCGTTTCCGCGCTTCGGCTACAAAGGCAAGTTTTGCTCAGTCTTTGATTAAAAAATTAGAAAAAATAGAACGAATAGAAATAGACAATGAGGATGTTTCTAAATTCAATATTCGTTTCCAGCCGAGCATCACGCCTGGGAAAGTCATCTTCGAAGCTGAAAATTTGGGAAAAGCCTACGGCGACAAGCAGGTTTTTGACCATGTGAATTTCTTCGTTCAAAGAGGAGAAAAAATCGCCCTTTTGGGACAAAACGGACAAGGGAAAACCACTCTCGCAAAGATACTTGCGGGCGTAACCAAAGATTACACGGGAAGCTGGACACTTGGACACAATGTGAACATTGGGTATTTTGCCCAAAACCAAGAAGAAGTTCTTGACCCTAATAAAACCGTTCTCCAAGAAGCCGAAGATGCTGCCACGGAAGAGACCCGCCCGCGCGTAAGAGACCTTCTGGGAAGCTTCCTTTTCCAAGGGGATGCCGTAAGCAAAAAAACCAAAGTACTTTCTGGAGGAGAAAGAAACCGACTCGCGCTGTGCAAACTGCTTCTTCGCCCTTTTAATACGCTCATCATGGACGAGCCGACCAACCACTTGGATATCCAGTCCAAGGAAATTATCAAACTAGCGCTTCAAAACTTTGAGGGGACGCTCATCGTGATTTCTCACGACCGAGAATTCCTGCAAGGGCTCTGCGACAAAATTTTTGAATTCCGAGATGGGCAGATGAAAGAGTTTTTGGGCAATATCGATGAATATCTAGATTACCGCCAAAAAGAAAGCATCCGCGAAGTTTCCATAGAAAAAGCAAAACTAAGCGAAAAGCCTGAAATAAAAGAGAAAACCGAGCCTGTAAAAGCTGAACCTGCAAAAAACACTTTCATCAGCAAAGAACAGAAAAACCTGCAAAATAAGCTCAAAAAAGCAGAAGAAAAAATCGCCGATTATGAAGCAGAAATCGCTGGTTTAGAAGAAATTTTCAGCAAAACTAATCCTACTGATGAAGAACTGAAAAAATACAACCAACTGAAAGAAGAGCTGGCGGAAATCATGAAAGAATGGGAAGAAATTATGGGAAATTTGGAGTAATCCTCTAAAAAACTTTTGATGAAAAAGGCATTTGTTTTCATTTTAAAAACCATTGGCATTCTGCTGGGAATAATGGGATTGTATATTGTTTTGGGGCTTTTGCTACCTTTAATAAAAGTTCCTGCCGAGGAAACCTCCGACCCAAAAATCATTCCTATGTATATCTATACCAATGGGATGCATACGGATTTGGTAGTTCCCATCAAAACGGAAGTCGTGGACTGGAGCCAGCAGATTCCTTTTGAAAATACACTTTCCAAAAGAACGGATTTTACCTATGTAGGCATCGGCTGGGGAGACAAGGGATTTTATCTGGACACGCCCACTTGGGCAGATTTAAAGGTTTCCACAGCGATAAAAGCCGCTTTCTGGATGAGTGAATCTGCCATGCACTGCACTTTTTACGAAAAAATGCAGGAAAATGATGACTGTAAGAAAATAATGCTGACCGAAAAGCAGTACAGCGATTTGGTAAAATTCATCAAAAACCAGTTCAAACAAGATGAAAACGGAAATTTTATTTTAATAATAACAGATGCAGTTTATGGAAAAAACGATGCATTCTACGATGCTAAAGAAAGCTACAATTTCATGAAGACCTGCAACACTTGGGCGAATAACGGACTAAAAACAGCGGGACAAAAGGCAGCACTGTGGACACCCTCTGATTTTGGAATTTTTTATCATTATCGATAGTTTTTCATTCTAATTTCTTAACTTAGCGCTGATAAATTTATTTAATTATGAAAAGATATTCTTTATTTGCGTTTCTATTTTTGCTTTCGGCAAATTTATTTTTCGCACAAAAACCCATTTACACAAAGGCAAAAGTAACCGCCGTGAAAGTGTACAGAAACTCCGCAGAACTGCAGAACACGGTAAGTTTCAGTGTTCCTTCGGGAATTTCCGAAATAGTGATTGGCAATATTTCGGAAGAGATTAACGAAAAAACTATCCAAATCGGTGTAAACAGCAAGAACATTTCTATTCTTTCCTCGCAGTTTACCGATGATTATTCCACAGATTTTAAAATGGATACTACCAATCCACAGATTAAAAAAGTGAATGACAGCATCAAAATCGTGGAAAACCTCATCTCTAAAAACCGAATAGAGCTGGATGCCAACAAGAAAGCCGTAGAACTTTTGGATAAAAACCAAACCGTGCTGGTGGGAAGCAATTCCTCCAATGTTGCACAACTGACACAGCTGACCGAGTTCTACACTAACAAGAGAATAGAGCTGGAAAACAAACTCGTTTCCCTCAAAACAAAAGGCGATGACCTCAGCAAAAAACTTTCCCGACTGAAAAGCAGCCTAAAAACCAAAGAACAGAAGGAAGCAGAAGAGTTTGCAGATGGTGTAATCGTTCTAAAACTAATGTCTCCTACGGCTGGAAATATCAAACTGAATATTAACTATCTTACAGACAATGTTTCTTGGAAGCCTTACTATGAGATAAAGGCTGACAAAATCTCTGCTCCGCTGGATGTAACCTTCAAGGCGATTGTAAAACAAAATACAGGACTGGACTGGAAAGGCGTAAAACTTACCCTTATCAATGGAAACTCTTCCAGAAACAATTATGCTCCTACGGTAAGCCCTTGGTTCATCTATGCACAAAGCCCGAAAGAAAGAGAAATCCTAAGGGAAGAAAAAATTGCCGACCAATCTGCTGCCATAAGAATCAGAGGAATGGGAAGTGTAAATAAAGAAGTGTACGATGTTCAATCCAATGCTTTAGAAGGTCGTGTCGAAGGTGTAACTGTAGGCTACGCTGGGTTTAATGTCAATGCAAACGAACTCAACACCAGCTATGATATAGACATTCCTTACGATATCTTGTCCAATAACGAAGACCACCTCATCAGTCTTTATCAGCAGAAAATCCCTGCCGATTATCAATACTTCACTGCGCCTAATTACAGAAGAGAAGCTTATCTTTTAGCGAAGGTAAAGGATTTCAGCAAGTATCATTTGGTTTCTGCGCCTGCGAGTGTCATCTTTGAGAACATGTATATCGGTGAGACACGCGTTAGCCCAGACCAAACCAACAATGAAATGAACATCACGCTGGGCAACGACCCGAAAATCAGCATCAGAAGAGAAGATATCCAAGATAAATCCGGCGAGAAATTCCTCTCTTCTTACCGCGAAAAGGTGGTTACATATGATTTAGTCATCAAAAACAACAAGAAAGAACAAATCAGCATGGAAATCAAAGACCGTTTCCCGCTGAGCAACAACGAAGCCGTAAAAATAGAAGTGCTGGACAAAAGCGGTGCAGCGAAGGACGACGAAAAAGGTTTCCTCACATGGAACATAAAACTCTCTCCTTCCGAAACCAAGAAACTAAGGGTAAGCTACAAAGTCCGCTACCCGAAAGACTACATTGTCAATGGACTATAAAACCCAAAAGAGTAACTCCCCAACCAAGCGGGAGTTATTTTTTGTTTTTTTCTAAAAGTAAAATGAATTTAAATTTGGACATTAAAATTTTATTATTACTTTTAGAGCTTATTTAAAACTGTAAAATTATGTCTAAAAATCTTATCAGTGCTACCATTTCAGCCGAAACATTAGCACAAATTGAAACAAAAGTAAATGAAATTCGCCAATTGCTTAGCCCTTATCTGGTAAATCTAACCGCCGAAGAAAAAGCTAAATTGCCAAAAATGAGCGACAAATCCGTTTCCTTCGTATCCAAAGTGGTAGAATACACCAAAACTAATCCCAACCTCGTCCCACCGATGATGGACAAGGAGGAAATGGAGAAGGATTTCAAACTCAATCAATCGCTACAGCCAGTCTTCCAGACTCTAAAACAGCTGTCCGAAAATGTCAGCGAAACCCTTACCCTCACAGGTCACGAGGCGTATGCCCAAGCTCTTCTCTACTACGCCACCGTAAAAATGGCAGCAAAAACAGGCAGCCCAGGCGCCAAAACCATCCAAGAGGATTTAGGGAAGAGGTTTGCAGGTCAGGGAAAAGCTAAAAAAACTCCCCCAAAAACCGAATAAGTTTACCAAAAAGGGAAACTAGTTTGTGTTTTAGCTAAACTATTTTAGGTAAAATGCAAACTAATTCAACTAAAACCTAAACTAACTAACCTAAAAGGGAAACTAGTTTCCAAAAAAGAGAAACCAGTTCACCAAAAAGCTAAACTGGTTTAGGTAAATTAGTTGGAATTAATTGTGATTTCTACTAATCTAATTTATTTTTTAGGTGATGTTATTCAATTTTAATAAGACCATCTATATTCTTAACAATAGTATTTAATCACGATAATCTAATTTTTTAATAATACTTTACGAAGAAATACTTTTCATTGATTTTATTAATGATCGTATATATAGTTTATTATATTCTAATATATTATCAATTTCTACACTATCTATTTGTTTAGATTGAATTTGCTCAAAAACTATAATCCCTAATTGTAATCTTGAATCCTCATTCTCTATTCTTGATATATAAAATGCACAACTTTTCATTTTTATACTCTTTAAGGTATTCTCTGAAATTTTGCATTTACTTTTCACAAAATCTTTATAAGCTTTACCATTTCCTGTCCATTTAGGAATTCCAAATATTTCACATTTTCCAGATTTCCAACCTTCAGCAATAAATCCCTCATCAGAAGAATACCCTTCTCTTCCTATTTTATTATATTCTGGACAATTAGAATACCTCCCTAATAACTTAAATTTAGATTTATTTTCATCATATTTATATATACTTACTCTACCTTGACCTTGGGTTTTTGAAAAAAAAGAATCAAATAACTCTTTAATAATATCTGAACATAACTTATAATATTCAATCTTTATGGTTTCCAATTTTTTATTTGTATCATTAAATCTATTTTCTAATTCATTATATTCATATGATTTATGACCTTTAAGTATCCCTATAAAGCCAATGATAACAGCTATACCTATAAACCAATCTTTTATATCACTTATAGTGTATTCATTAATAATAAAAGTCTCTTTATCTAGTATTCCTAAAATAGTAAAAATATACATAGAAGAAAACTCAAAAACTAAACTTTCATTTCCTTTAATTTTATTTTTTGTATAAGAAATATTAAATAAGATTATAATAAAAATTAAATATCCTGTAAAAAACCAACTAGCATAATGTAATACCATTTAATAGAATTTATAATTATATCTTATTCTCCCTAAACTCACTAATAAAATGCAGTTTTACATTTGGGAATTTCTCCTGTGTCATCGTGATAGTGAATGCAGAATCCGCTAAAAATACCAGTTGATTATATTTATCTCTCGCTAAAAAGCGCTGTTTCAGCCTTGCAAATTCTTTGAACTCTTCGGATTTTTCATCAGCCTCTACCCAACACGCTTTGTGAATAGAAATCGGCTCGTAGGTGCATTTAGCACCATACTCGTGCTCCAGTCTGTATTGGATAACTTCGTATTGCAGTGCTCCCACCGTTCCGATAATCTTTCTTCCGTTCATCTCCAGTGTGAAAAGCTGTGCTACACCCTCGTCCATCAGCTGGTCTATACCTTTGGCAAGTTGTTTCGCTTTGAGCGGGTCATCATTGTTAATGAAACGGAAATGCTCAGGAGAGAAACTCGGAATTCCTTTAAAGTTCAGCTTTTCCCCAGCCGTGAGCGTGTCCCCGATACGGAAATTTCCTGTATCATGCAGCCCGACAATATCCCCAGGGAAAGACTCATCTACTACTTCCTTTTTATCCGCAAAGAAAGCATTCGGAGAAGAGAATTTCATTTTCTTGTTTTCCCTTACGAGCAGGTAATTTTCGTTTCTTTTGAACACACCAGAAACGATTTTCACAAAGGCAAGCCTATCGCGGTGTTTCGGGTCCATATTGGCATGAATTTTAAACACAAAACCTGTGAAATTTTGTTCCTCTGGCTTCACGATTCTGCTGTCTGCTTGTTTTGGCTGAGGATTTGGAGCAATGTCAATGAAAGCATCCAGCAGTTCCCTCACTCCAAAGTTATTCAATGCCGAACCAAAGAACACAGGCTGCTGCGTTCCTGCCATGTAATCTTCCCTGCTGAATTTAGGATAAACGGATTCCACCAGCTCCAGCTCATCTCTCAGAGTATTGGCCGCCTTTTCGCCTACGGCTTCATCTATCGCAGTATCGTTAATATCATTAAAGGTAATGCTCTCCCCTACTTTTTGTTTCTTTTCTTCTAAAAACAGCTGGATATTATTCTCCCAGATGTTATAAATCCCCTGAAAATCAGCCCCCATACCGATAGGCAGCGAAAGCGGAACCACAGAAAGCCCAAGTTTCTGCTCCACCTCATCCAGCAGGTCAAAAGCATCTTTCCCCTCTCTGTCCAGCTTATTGATGAAAACTATCATCGGGATGTTTCTCATACGGCACACCTGCACGAGTTTTTCGGTCTGCTCTTCCACCCCTTTTGCGACATCTATCACCACGATTACAGAGTCCACGGCAGTAAGCGTTCGGTAGGTATCTTCCGCAAAATCCTTATGCCCAGGAGTATCCAGGATGTTGATTTTATGACCTTTATAGTTAAAAGCCAAAACGGAAGTCGCCACGGAAATCCCTCTCTGGCGCTCTATTTCCATAAAGTCAGAAGTTGCGCCTTTCTTTATTTTATTAGATTTCACCGCTCCAGCCTCCTGAATAGCCCCTCCGAAGAGAAGGAGTTTCTCGGTAAGCGTGGTTTTCCCAGCATCTGGGTGGGAAATAATCCCAAAAGTTTTTCTTTTCTGTATTTCTTGAATTAAGTCTGACATATCTATTTTTAAAATATCTGCAAAAATGGTGATTTTTAATGAAAATATTTACTTTTACTGTCAAAAAAATTGATGAAAAACAAAAACCAGCAGATATCTATGATACCCGCTGGTTTGGTGTTTTAGTGGATTATTGTTTGATGAAAGTTAGCCTTGTTGTATCTGTTTGGTTAATTTGCACCAAGGTATTTCCCTCTATTTTTTGTGTAAGTATAATTTCCTGCCCATAACTTGTCTTTTGAATTATTTTTCCTTCTTTTAATTCATAAGAACCTTCAAGAGCTGGACTGCTGCCTGGATCTCCTGGAGCTTGATTAATATAATATTTGAATGTTTTATCTGCTCCATAAACTCTATAAAGAACCTGAAGAAGCGCCTCCTTATATACTCCATCTGTATCTTTCTGCTCATTTTTTACAAGTTTCCAAGTTCCTACAATAGCCTTCTCAACGGGAACAGGTACTTCCACTTGTTCATCATCATTACTTCTGCTGCATGAAGTAAGTGAAGTTCCTGCTAAAGCCATCACTCCTACTGCAAGGATAGGAAACATTCCTCTAAATAAATTGCTTTTTTTCATAATTTTTTGAATTTTATGTTTCCTCTGTATAAACATTGGAAACGGTTAATAAATAATTAAGATCTGTTTGTTAGTTATCCTTTTTTCCACTACAAATTTACGAACCAATAAGAGAAAAAAACAAAGCTATACTACTGATATTTATTAGGGTTTTGTAAAATTTTAACCAAACAAAAACCAATGCTTTAAAACATCGGTTTTGCTTTTATGTGTTGTTTTCTTTTGGTTAAAAGAAATTTTAAATATTCTTTAGTATTCTTTTACCAATCCTTTCACGATTTTGATAACGCTTGGCATCGCTGTATCAGCAGCTTTCAGCACCTCTTCGTGTGAAACTGCAAAGGCAATCTCTGGCCCACCCAAATCAGTGATGATGGAAATACAGAAACAGTCCATTCCCATATGTTTAGCCACGATAACCTCTGGCACAGTGCTCATTCCTACGGCATCTCCACCGATGTAACGAACCAATCCATACTCCGCTGGCGTCTCAAAAGTAGGCCCCTGTAATGCTACATACACTCCTTTGTGAACTTTTATGCTGTTTCGCTCCGCTACCTGCTCCGCTACTTCTATCATTTTTCTGTTATACGGCTCAGACATATCCACGAATCTCGGCCCTAATTCATCTATATTTTTCCCACGAAGCGGATGTTCTGGCATCATGTTGATATGGTCTTTCACTATCATAATATCTGCCACTCGGAAGTTAGGATTTACTCCTCCAGAAGCATTAGAAAGAATTAAATTTTTAATTCCTAAAAGATGGAAAACACGAAAAGGAAAAGTCACCTTGTCCATAGTGTGTCCTTCGTAGTAGTGGAATCTACCGCTCATCATCAGCACTTTTTTGCCTTCCAGCATTCCGTAGATTAGTTTCCCGCCGTGCCCTACTACAGTAGTCTGTGGGAAATTAGGAATGTCCTTATACTCAAAAACATGGATAGGCTCCACCTCGTCTTTTAGTTTTCCTAAACCTGAACCCAAAACGATAGCAAAATCTGGTGTATCCTTAATAACTTCTTTAATGAAACTCGCGGTTTCCTTGATTTTCTCTAACATAATTTAATATTATCTGATTAAACTCTTCTTTATTATTTATCTCTACATTGATAGGCCAGTAGAACAATTTGTTTTTCAAAAACTCATATCCCATCAGTCTTACATAGTCTTTTTCTGTGGTAAGAATAAGGCGCTGCTCCCCCATCTGGCTGTATTCTTTGGCAATATTCCGAATATCCTCAGTAGTAAAAGAATGATGGTCTCTGTATTTAAGGTGTTTTATTCTATCGGTGTATTTGGATAGTTCCTTTACCACGAGGGCTGGATTGGCAATCCCTGTTATCAACAGCACTTCGTAGCGGCTAAGCTCCTCCACAGGGATAGATTCTGTATTTGAGAATATATTTTCGGCATAAGCTATAGAGGAAAAAAATACTTTCTGATGTTTCATGGGTTTTATCCTTGAAAGATAATACTGCTTTTTCTCTACGGAAAGGGACTCGGGACATTTGGTAACCATGATGATATCCGCCCGTCTTACTCCTGCCCTAGACTCTCTGAGATTCCCCGCAGGAAGGACAAAGTCTTTGAAATATGGGTCGTTATAATCCGTCAGCAGAATATTAAACCCAGCCTGTATCGCCCTGTGCTGGTAGCTGTCATCCAAGATAAGCACCCCCAAGTCCATATCTTCTATCAGTTTTCTAGCTCCTGCAACCCTATTTTCGCAAA
Source organism: uncultured Flavobacteriaceae bacterium (assembly GCA_963517805.1). GTDB lineage: Bacteria > Bacteroidota > Bacteroidia > Flavobacteriales > Weeksellaceae > JABCPE02. Next base: position 10,349 of record CAUQHD010000011.1, read on the forward strand.
CCCCTATCACCAGCCTGTTCTTAAATCTTTGGAAAAGCTGCATTGCCTCATCTCCTACCATATTATAATTACTATCGTAATTTACCACATAGTAGCCTGTAGTCTTCCTGCCATAGCCGCGCGAAAGCACTCCTGTGCGGTAATCTGGGGCAAACAGCCCTGCCAGATACATCACCATGGGAGACTTTCCGGAACCGCCCACCGAAAGATTACCCACACCGATGACAGGTATATTAAATTTCGTAGATTTCAGGATTCCCAAAGCATACATTTGATTCCTCACAGCGGTAACCATACTATACACCAGAGAAAAAGGATAGAGATACCATCTTTTCATAGGGAGCAAAAATAAGGATTTTTTCTATCATTTATTAACTATCGCCAATTTTTCGTACTTTCGCGCCAAAATTTTATCAAATGAATAGAAAATTAATCCCATTCCTATTGATAGCAGGAACATTATTAACCAATTGTGGTGGTAGCAGAGATGAAGATGTAATCAATCCTAACACACCTGGAAATACACAACCATCCAACCCTACAACGCCATCTACACCTACCAATGAAAAACCTAGCGATGAGCAAATAGGAAGAAGAACATACGCACAAGAATGGAAAGCTGGTGTGGATTATCTTAGCACTATTGACATTGCAGATCTTTACAACAATCCTGCTAATATAAGTGCAGCACTGAAAAATTCTGTAAAATTCGCAACCCTTACAACTGACCAAAAATACTACACTCTGAAAGATGATGATTTGAGTTATTTATCTATTGAAGATATTACATACGATAAACAATATATCTCTTTCTACACTAAGTATAAAGGCATCAAAAGTTCTACAAAAAGTACATTAAAATTTGATGCTAGAGACTTTTACAACAAACAATTCACCACTGATAACGGCTATGTATCCTCTAAATACATGCGTGGGCTCTACGAATCCTTACCGATAGGGATAGGAAGTCTATTTAGCTACGATAGTCAAAGATATCAAATAGATTATGTTGCCGACACAAAGGATAGAAGCGATAACAACAACTCCCTAAGTCTAAGCATAAAAATAACTGACAAGAAAATATTAGACAGTTCTAAAAACACTTTTGAAATTCATAAAAATGTTGAAGGTTTCAAAACACTGAAAAACCTTGCTGATAATTTGGCAATTGGGCACAATTTTGATTTTAGAGATAAGGTAAAAACTGTAATAAAATCCCATCCTAATAAAACGGATTTAACTCCATATTTAAATAATTTCTTTCAGAATAATTGGCATAAACTTATTTCCATATCTCTAAAATCAGACCATAGCAAAGAGTTATCTATAGATGGTCAAAGTGCATTATACAGAACTATTTCAGGACAGAGTGTTGGGTATATTGATATTTATTTGACACAGCCTAGATTTGTTCTTACTTCTGCTGTTATAGATGGAAGAAATCTAGTTGCAAAAGTAAAATTCCAAGATGCTAACGATGTTGTAATAGATAAAGAATACACCGTTATGGTTCCTAATGTTAAGTAATTCTAATAGTAGTATATAAAAAAGCAACCCGAATTTGGATTGCTTTTTTATTTTTTAATAAGAATGATTCATCAGTTCTTCTTTATCGCTGTTATAGAGCCTATATTCTAAATATTTAAAAGAGTCTCTCGCGATGATGGTTACCCATTTTCTATACTTAAAGAACCATTTCATCCTTATGCTGCTGAAAAAGCCTTTGGTAAGATATGCCTCCACGAAAGGATGCACATGCAGATAAAGTCTGCCTTTTTCGTGTGTCAGATAGTTTCTTATTGCTTCTTCCATTCGCTCTACCACCACGATAGGAGCACTTATTTCGCCTATTTCATTAGGATTTTCTTCTGTGGTATCTATGACTTTTTCTGGTCTTACGCGCTGACGGGTAATTTGTATTAGCCCAAATTTACTCGGAGGAAGGATTTTATGGCGGGCTTTATCCCTCTTCATTTCTTCTTTGAGATGGTCATAAAGCTCTCTGCGGTGGTCTGTATTACTCATATCTATAAAATCTACCACGATGATTCCGCCCATATCTCTCAATCTGAGTTGGCGGGCAATTTCAGTAGCTGCGATTTTATTAACATTAAGTGCATGGCTCTTATTCCCCTGTCCCACAGATAGATTGTTCCCAGAATTTACATCTATCACATGCAGAGCCTCTGTATGCTCTATCACGAGATAAGCCCCCTTAGAGCTGGGAATGTTCACATGTTTCCCAAAAGACTGTTTCAGTTGCTTCTCTACATTGTAGTATTCTAGAAGCGGTATATGAGAGTCATAAAACTGAACGATATTTTTACTTTCGGGAGAGATGACCTCCAAATAGTTTTTCATATCATTCACCATCTGCTTATCATCACAGATAATGCTTACAAAATCTTGATTGAAATTATCCCTCAAAATAGCAGAAGCCCTATCCTCTTCACTTAATACTTTGGACGGAATTTTATTTTTCTGAATGTTCTCAAAGCAGATATTCCATTTCTCTACGAGCTGGTTCATATCATTATGAAGCTCTGCCACTTTCTTGCCTTCTGCTACCGTTCTGATAATAACTCCAAAACCCTCCGGTCTAATGCTTTCTACCAATGTTTTAAGCCTTGTTTTCTCTTGGGAATCTTTTATTTTTTTTGAAACCGATATTTTTTGGTCAAAAGGAATAAGCACCATATACCTACCCGTAAGAGAAATCTGTGTGGTAACCCTAGGTCCTTTAGTAGAAATAGGTTCCTTAGTGATTTGGAGAAGAACCTCATCGCCTACCGAAAGCACCTTATCAATCGTTCCATGCTTATCTATTTCTTCCTCTATTGGAAAAGCCTTGAGACTGGGACTCTGCATTCTCTTACTCCGAATAGCTTTTAAAAGGTTCTGGTAAGTCCTAAACTCAGGCCCCAAATCCTGATAATGCAGAAAAGCATCTTTCTCGTGCCCTATATTTACAAAGGCTGCATTCAGGTTTGGTGCTAATTTTTTAATCTTTCCTACAAATAAATCTCCCACAGCAAAATCGCTGCCTTGCTCCTCCACATGCAGCTCAAAAAGCCGCCCGTCTTCTATAAGAGCAATTTTAGAAGCCATATCTTCATGTGATATTATTAATTCTTTCTTCATTTTCTTTGGCTTTCTATTTATTTTTCTTGTTTATAATAATATTCTACTATAAATAAAACAAAATATAGCTGGCTGCTTCAAAAATAAAAACACCAACTATATTTATATACTTTCGATTTCTAAACAACTCAGAAATTATTTTTTCTTTTTGTGTCTGTTTAGTCTTCTTCTTTTCTTTCTCTTGTGGGTTGCCACCTTATGTCTTTTTCTTTTTTTTCCGCTTGGCATAGTCTAAATGTTTTATATTTCGTTATTACTCAGTGAATTATTTTATCTTTACTCTTGTTTTAACCTTATCTACAAATGTTTTAGAAGGTTTAAACGCTGGGATATTGTGTGCAGGAATCTGGATAGATGTATTTTTAGAAATATTTCTACCTGTTTTCGCTGCTCTTGCCTTAATAATGAAAGACCCGAAACCTCTTAGATACACATTTTCGCCTTTATACATAGTAGCTCTTATTTCCTGCATAAATGCTTCTACTATTCTTTGTGTTTCATTTTTTTCTGTTCCTAGCTTACTTGCAATTGCATTTACTAACTCTGCTTTTGTCATTTCCTTTTTTGTTTTTATTTTTGGTGTGCAAATATATAAAAAATTTTGAAAACAATTCAACAAAATTCTGATTTTCTTTACATTGGTCAAAAATTACTGCTCTGGTACAGCCAAAATGCAAGAATATTACCATGGAGAACCGCCCAAAATCCATATAATGTGTGGGTTTCGGAGATTATTCTCCAGCAGACCCGCGTGGAGCAGGGATTGGAATATTATATAAATTTCACCAATAGATTTAAAGATGTAGAATCTCTCGCAAAAGCCGATATAGACGAGGTTCTCCTCTACTGGAAAGGGCTGGGATACTATTCCAGAGCGATTAATCTGCTCAAAGCCGCACAGCAAATCGTGCAAGATTATCAAGGCATTTTCCCAAACAACTACCACGAAATTTTAAAACTAAAAGGCATAGGGAAATACACTGCTGCCGCCATTTCCAGTATTTGTTTCAACGAAAAAAGACCCGCCGTGGATGGCAATTTTTACCGCGTTTTATCCAGAATTTTCGCTGATGATTTTGACATTTCAAAAACAAAAGCTCACGATTATTTCTCGGAATTAGCCCTTTTGATAATGCCTAACAGAGATTTTGGCGATTTTAATCAAGCGATAATGGATTTAGGAGCAAACATCTGCAAACCTAAAAATCCTTCCTGTGATATCTGCCCTGTTCATGCTGATTGTCTGGCTTTTCAGCTCGGAAAAACTGCCGATTTTCCTGTAAAAACAAAGAAAATCAAACCCGAAGACATGAACCTCATCTACTATTTCGTCCGATATGAAAATTCTTTTCTTATCAAACAGCGAGATGACAGCTCTATTTGGAAAAAACTTTACGATTTCCCTGATAAAATCAATGAATTTTTAGAAAAATTCATTATAAAAGAAGATGAAATTTCCCACAAACTAACCCACAAAAACCTTAATATTAAGATTTACAGTATCACACTGATTGACAGCATTTTATTCCAAACATTCAAAAAGGAAAACAATTTAGAAATATTAGATTTAAAAGATTTTGACCAAAAATCCTTCCCAAAACCTTTAGAAAAATTCATCAAATCGTTAAATCTCCATCGCCATGACTAAAATACTTAATTTATTCCCTTTATGCTTTAAAATTTCCCATGCTGCCGCACTCATTGTATTTCCAGTGGTATAAATATCATCTATCAGCAAAATATGCTTATTTTCAATATTTTCAGACAAAGAAAAATGATATTTTGTTTCTCCTCTATCGGCTTTATTTTTTTGAGCCTGAGCTTTGTGATAGCTCTCTCTTTGAAGCAAATCATGCCGAAAAGGAATCTCATAATATTCAGCAAGTTTTTCGGTAAATAAATGTAACTGATTGTACCCCCGCTCTTTAAGTTTCTTTGGATGAAGCGGGATATTTATCAGTAAATCAGGTTTTTCCGTTATCTCCATCCGCTCAGTAACCCAGTCCGCAAGAATCCCTCCCACTCTTTCCTGATTTCTATATTTTAGCTGATGTAGAATTTCTCTGGAAAGCCCCTTTTTATCAAAAAACATGAGAGAAAAAGCATTTTCCACAGGAAACAAAAATTGGGCTTTCTGCTTTAATAGATTTTCTCCAAAATCCCAATGCGTAAAATGTATTTTATCCAAACATTTTACACAGACAATTTCATTTTTGGAAATGATTTCATCACACTCCAAACAGCGGTTGGGAAACAAAACATCCAAAAACATCAGTTTATTTTTTTGTTTTCTTCTATGAATTTTATATTTCTCATCAATCCAGCAAATTTCGTTCTTTTTACCGGCGATTTTCTGAATACTTCAGAGAATAATTCCTGCGTAAGCTCGCGCCATTCGGGTTTTCTTAGTTCGCCCAATTGTTCTTTTAAAGCAAATTTCGGCTGAGAATGCGGTGCAGAAAATCTATTCCAAGGGCAGACATCCTGACAGACATCACAACCAAAAATCCAATCATCCATTTTCCCTTCAAAGAAATCCGGAATCTGGCTTTTCAATTCTATTGTAGCATAAGATATGCATTTGCTTCCATCAATCACCCTATCTCCTACGATAGCCTGAGTAGGACAGGCATCTATACATTTTGTGCATTTGCCGCAGTGGTCGGTAGTTGCGCCATCTTCTTCCAATTCTAAATCACAAATTATCTCGCATAAAAAGAAGAATGACCCATGTTTTTTAGTGATGAGATTTGCATTTTTTCCCACCCAGCCAATTCCTGATTTCCTTGCCCATGCCCGCTCCAATATCGGTGCAGAGTCCGTAAATACGCGGAAACCAAACTCCCCTATTTCCTCCTGAAGCTCCACAATCATCTCTCTGAGAATATCTTTTATTACTTCGTGATAATCCTCGCCATAGGCATATTTAGAAATTTTAAAATTATTTTCTGTATTCAGCTTATATTCAGGATAATAATTATAAGACAGAGAAATAACCGACTTGGCTCCTTCCACCAGAAGAGTTGGGTCAAGCCTTTTATCAAAATAATTTTCCATATAGCCCATTTCTCCGTTAAATCCAGCTTTCAGCCACCGCTCAAATGCAGGGGCTTCTTCTTCTAAGAAACCTGCTTTGGAAATCCCACAGCCTTGAAAACCATATTTTTCAGCTTTTTGTTTAATAATTTCCGAATATTTCTTTGCGTTCTGTCCCATAATCTATACTGCGAAAGTATTATTTTTTTATATATTTGACAAAAATTTTAAAAATAACTCATTATGACTATTCAAGAAATTTTAGATGCAGGAAATTATCATTTAGTAGATGTCCGCGAACCTATGGAACTCATCACAGACGGCGCCATAGAAGATGCTCTGAATGTTCCTTTAAGCGAATTGGAGGAGCGGAAAGATGAAATTCTAAACTTGAAAGGAAACATTATTTTCTTCTGTAAAAGCGGCGGAAGAAGCGGAAAAGCCGTTGATTTCTTCAAAGAAAAAGGCATCAGCAATATCTATAACGGCGGAGGATACAGCGACCTTTCTAAATTGGTTTAATTTTTTATCCTCACGGCTCTACAATTATGCCTTTACTAGAAAGTTCATTTACAATATTCTGCACATTAGATTGGTCTATTGCCTGAGTCCCTTTCAGATGCAGTTTTACATTAAACTGCTCTTTCAAGGCGTCTAAGCAGGTGTATTTCACACAATAATCTAATGCCAGACCTACGATTTCTACATTTCGGATGTTTTTAGCTTTAAGATAATCCGCCAGCCCTGTGTTTACCAGCCCTTTATTATCATAGAAAGCGCTGTAGCTGTCCACTTCTGGATTTGTCCCTTTTTTTATAATAAATGTAGTAAATCTTTGCTCCAAATCAGGATGAAACTCCACTCCTCGTGTCCCTTGAACACAATGTTCCGGCCACATTACCTGCTGAATTCCGTTTAATTCTATGATTTCGCCTACCTGCTGTCCATTATTCACCGCAAAACTCTTATGCTCCTTAGGATGAAAATCCTGTGTAAAAATCACCTCATCATATTTTCCTTCTTTTATCAATTTATTCACAAAAGGGATAACAGATTCTGCACCAGCGACTTCTAGGCTGCCACCTTTGCAGAAATCATTTTGGATGTCCACTACAATCAATGCTTTTTTCATTTTAAATTCGTTTTATTTTCAATATTACTAAATTATTGATAATTTAGCAAAAATTTTTTGACTTATGGGATTAATGGATTTTTGGAAAAAACTAGTAAAAGCGTATAAAGACAGCCAAATTTGGAATAAAATAGAGACCAGCGAGGACTTGAAACAGGCTTATAAAGATTCTTATGAGAAGCCTGTGGCTCTTTTGACTTGTGCGACGATGCATTTCAGAAGTGATTATATGATGGGGGATTTTGAAAAACAGGCAAGAAGAATGGATTTGTCCAGAGTGAAATTTTATAAACTGAACTATACAGGAAATTCTAAACTAAAACAAGAATTGAGCGAAGATTTGGGAGTTCCGATAGAGTCCGCTACCTTTTTGCTTTTCCGTGATGGACAGGTTATTTTCAAGAGACACGAGGAGCTGGTAGATATGGAAAGGCTGATGAAAAAGTTATTTGAAGAATAGAAATGTTTGATGAGTATCTTCTAAATACATTTGGTGTTTCGCCCTCATCTATTGAGGGATATAGGAAATACATAAAACCTCTCAAAGTGGAAAAAGGACAGTTTCTGCTGAGAGAAGGGGAGGTGTGTAGAAATACTTTTTTTGTGGAGAAGGGGCTTCTTCGTTTATATTCTATTAGTAAGGCGGGTAAGGAGCATATTATCCAGTTTGCACCTGAAAATCATCTAATTGCAGACAGGAGTAGTCTGTTTTTTGGTGAAAGTTCAGATTATTTTATCGATGCGATAGAGGATAGCGAAATCATATCTTTAAGCTCTGATTTTTATGAATATATGAGCCAAAATAACCCTGAAACAGGTGCGAAACAGATTTTACTTTTACATAATCACGCCAGACAATTACAAAAAAGAGTAAATCTTTTGCTTGGGGCGAATGCAGAGGAGCGGTATTTGGACTTTATAAAGGTTTATCCCAATGTTTTCAGGAGGGTTCCGCAGTGGATGGTGGCTTCGTTTTTAGGAATTACGCCAGAAAGTCTGAGCCGAGTGAGAAAAGAAATCGCAAATAAAGAGAGAAAAAATGATTAAATTTTATAAATATCAAGGGACTGGAAATGACTTCATTATGATAGATAATAG
>CAUQHD010000012.1:0-18435 GCA_963517805.1 uncultured Flavobacteriaceae bacterium
ATACGGAAGAAATCAAACAGGCTTTTCGCCAGTATCCAGATGCATTTGAGGCATATACGGAGCTGTTGCAGAAATTTGAGCCTTATACCTTGAAGCGAGATGTTTTGCTACCTGAATTTGATATTCCGCAGGAGTTTCAGCACGAAGATGACTTGAAAGATGGCGGAAAACGCGGAGAAAACGCCTATCTACGGCATTTGACCTATGAAGGAGCAAAGAAAAAATATGGAGAAATAACAGATGAAATAGCAGAGCGTTTAGATTTTGAACTGGAAGTAATCGCTAAAACGGGATATCCAGGGTATTTCCTTATCGTTCAGGATTTTTGTAATGAAGCAAAAAATATGGGCGTTTCTGTGGGACCTGGGCGTGGTTCTGCGGCAGGTTCTGCGGTGGCATACTGCATCGGAATTACCAATGTAGATCCTATAAAATACGACCTCCTTTTTGAGCGTTTTCTGAATCCAGAGCGTATTTCCATGCCCGATATTGATATAGATTTTGATGATGAGGGAAGGGACAGAATCATCAAATGGGTGATTGATAAATATGGGCAAAGTAATGTGGCTCAGATTATTACCTATTCTGTTTTGGGTGGAAAATCTGCGATAAAAGATGCAGGAAGGGTCTTGGATGTGCCGATTTTTGAAACGAATAACATCGCAAAACTCGTTCCGTCTGTGCCAGGGATGAACATCGCAAAAGCACTATCGAAATACGATAAATTAAAGGATGAAGACAAAGTTTTGGTGGATGAGATGAAGGCTATCTTGGAGAACCCGAAAGACAGCCGTTATCGTGTTTTGGATTCTGCAAGGAAAATGGAAGGTTGTATCAGAAACACGGGAATTCATGCCTGCGGGGTGATTATCACGCCTGAGGATATTTCCAATCTCGTTCCTATTTCCATTGCGGCGAAAGATGCAGATATTTTGGTCTCTCAGTTTGATAACTCGGTGGCGGAGAGTGCAGGACTGCTGAAAATGGACTTCCTCGGTCTGAGGACTTTGACCATTATCAAAGATGCATTGAAACTCATTAAACAAAGATATAATATCGATATAAATCCAGATGAAATTCCACTGGATGATGCGAAGACTTATCAGCTCTTCAAGGAAGGAAGGACAGTCGGGATTTTCCAATACGAAAGTGCTGGAATGCAGAAATATATGAGGGATCTGAAACCAACGGTTTTCGCTGACCTTATTGCGATGAACGCACTGTACAGACCAGGGCCAATAAAATACATCCCGAACTTTATCAACCGAAAGCACGGCGTAGAAGAAATAGTCTATGACCTCCCAGAAACAGAGGAATATCTGAAAGAAACTTACGGAATTACCGTTTATCAGGAGCAGGTGATGCTTTTGTCACAGAAATTGGCCAACTTTACCAAAGGTGAAGCCGATACCCTGCGTAAAGCCATGGGGAAAAAGCAGAGAAATGTCTTGGATAAAATGTATCCGAAATTCATAGAAGGAGGAAAGGCGAATAATCTGGATGAAATGAAATTACAGAAAATCTGGAAAGACTGGGAGGCGTTTGCAGAGTATGCTTTTAACAAGTCGCACTCCACATGTTACGCCCTGATAGCCTATCATACAGCTTACCTAAAAGCCAATTACCCAGCCGAATATATGGCGAGTGTGATGAGTAATAACATTAACAACACTGCCCAAATCACCATGTTTATGGAAGACTGTAAGTCTATGGGTGTGGATGTTCTGGGGCCAGATGTGAATGAAAGCCAATACAAATTCTCGGTGAACGAGAAAGGGCAGATTCGTTTCGGACTTGGGGCGATAAAGGGAATAGGCGAGGGGCCGAGCGAAGCTATAGACCAAGAAAGACAGAAGGGCAAATTCAAGGATGTTTTTGATTTTTTTGAGCGGGTTTCTTCATCACAGGTGAATAAGCGAGTGGTGGAAGGGCTGGTAATGGCAGGGGCTTTTGATGAGCTGGACACTTACCACAGAGCCCAGTATTTTGAAACGGATAGTTCGGGAAGAACGACCATTGAAAAACTCCTGAAATACGGACAAAGCTTTAACGAAAATAAAGGCTCTGTTGAGAACTCACTGTTTGCAGATATGATGGAAGAAGTTCAGATAGAGCGCTTTAAGATTAATAATTCGCCGGAGTGGCCTAATATGTTTAAGCTCAATAAAGAGAAAGAAACCATCGGGTTTTATCTTTCTGCCCACCCAATGGATGAATTCAAGTATCAATACCAGTTTTTGCAGGGAAATCTCAGCAGGGAAAATATTTTAGAAAATAAAAACATAGAACTTCAAGAATCCCATTCGATAGAGGATAATGCAGAAATATCCGACGGCGAAATGTTAGACTCTGTGGAAGATTTCAATGAAGAAAATGAGGAAATAGCAGAAGAGAAAACAAAAAAGGTAGAGCCAAAAGGAACTTACAATCTTTTAAACCTTGATGAGGTAGAAGCCTACAAGACAACAGCCATAGCAACACACACGCCGCCTGACCCTTCCGCATCTTGGAAAGACAGACAGAATAGAGCCGATAATGGTAAGGAGTTTATAGTAGCAGGGCTTATTACAGATTATTCTATTCGGGATGCCCAGCGCAGCGGGGAAAAAGTGGCTTTTCTTACTTTGGAGGACTACACAGGTTCATACTCTTTCCGTTTGGGGGACAGGGATTACATGAAACTGAAAGACAAAATAGCAGTGCAGAGATTTGTGATTTTAAAGATAAAATACGCCGTCCTGCAAGATGGGAGATGTTTCATCAATGTAATAGATGTTCTGGAGCTGAGCGAGACTTTTAACAATTTCGCAAAGTCTATGACAGTGGTAGTTCCTCTAAATGAACTTAAGGAGGAAGATTTAGAATTTTTCAAGAATAGTATTTTGAAGGAGAAAGGAAATCAAAGACTTTATTTTTATATCAAAAATCCAGCCGATGATACTGGAGTAAAGCTCCTTTCCTCCGAGTATAAGATAGAAATAAGTGATGAGATGCTCCGAGTGCTGAGCCATGCTAATAAGTATCAAGTATATTTAAATTAAAGGGAGCGCACTTTCTTCCTGAAATTATTTTTCGGCAGGAATAAAGCAAAATGATTTTTATTGATTAGATTTGCAAAAATTTGTGATAAATGATAGCAATTTTAAAGAAGGAACTCTGGGTATATTTCGGGAATTGGAGTGCATGGGGCATCATCGCTGCTTTTAGTTTTATAGGAAGTCTATTCCTATTTTTCTTTGATAATAATTTCAACTTTTTTGAGATAGGCAGCAGTTCTATGCAGAGCTATTTTGTTTTAGTTCCTTGGCTTTTTATATTCCTTATTCCAGCACTCAGCATGCGGTCTTTGGCAGAAGAGCAACAGTCGGGAACGCTCGGCTGGCTTTTCTCACAGCCTGTGAAGGTCTCAGAGATAGTTAGGGGCAAGTTTCTGGCAGTCTGGTTTATAGGGATAATGTGTCTTTTACCTTCGCTGGTGTATTTCTACACGCTCTATACCCTGAGCATTCCTGAGGGAAACATAGATTTAGGGATGACTTTTGGCGGTTATTTAGGATTAACGGTATTGGTAGGTGCTTTTGCTGCGGTGGGCATATTGGCTTCGGCGGTGTCTTCCAATCAGATAATGGCGTATCTGTCGGGAGTTTTCATGTGCTTTATCCTTTACTTCGGTATTGAGCAGCTGGCTTCTTATAAACTACTTGGCGGGGTAGATTATATTCTGCAGAATTTTGGGTTTTATTATCATTATACGGCTTTCACCAGAGGGCTGGTAGATACTCAGGATGCGGCTTATTTTGTGTTGGTTATGGTTTTGTGTTTAGGATTGGCGGCGTTCTTTGTAGAAAGAAAAAAATAAGATTTAGGCATTATGAACAAGAATAAGATATTATATATTACGGCTGTTTCCCTTTTGTTAGGGCTTATTTTCGGGGTTGTTTCTAAAAGGCTGGATTTGACCCAAGAGAAGCGCTACACCCTTACGGAGGCTACCATAAAGACCTTGAAATCCGTAAAAAAACCGATGATGATAGAAGTTTATCTTGATGGTGACTTCCCTGCGAGTTTCAAGCAGCTCCAGAACGAAACCAAATTCATACTGGAAGAATTCCGCAAAATCAACCCTAAAATTGATTATAAATTCCGTGACCCTATCAAAGAAAAAATATCAAGAGATACCCTGATGGCTATGGGGATGCAGCCTTCCATACTTCCAGATATGAAAGACGGAAAGATTTCCGAGATAGTTCTCTTCCCGTATGCTGCCGTAAAGTATAACACCTACGGCTCTTCCATACCTCTGATAGTAGAGCAGTCTGGGCTGGATGCGTCTGAACAGCTCAACAGGTCTATTGAAAGCCTTGAATACAGCTTTGCTTCCACCATTAAAGCTATGGTTACGGATCAGAGAAAGAATATCGGTTTTCTGGTAAATCATCAGGAGCTGGGGCCTCTTCAGTTTCAGGGGTTCTTGAGTTTGGCTTTGGATAATTATAACATCGGTCCCATTATCCCTAAAAATAGCGGAGGACTTACGATGGAGGATGTCCCTACACTTAGAAAGATGGATGCTTTGGTCATCGCTAAACCCCGAAAGCCATTTACAGACCAAGAAAAACTGATTCTTGACCAATACATTATGAACGGAGGGCGGACGCTCTGGATGCTGGATGTAATAAATGCTGAAATGGACACCCTCTACCATGCCAAAAAGATTATGGCATATCCGCAAGACCTTAATCTCACGGACTTTATGTTCAACTATGGACTAAGGATAAATTCCGCCCTCGTAAAGGACTTCCAGAAGGCGGCACTCAGAACCATCGTGGTGGGAGAGGTGGCAGGAAATCCGCAGTATGCCAATCTGCTTTGGCCTTACTTTCCTATCGGTATCAATGAGACTAATAATCCCATTACTCGAAACATCAACCCTGTTAAATTTGAATTTCCTACCGCGATAGATACCCTCGGCAGAAAGGACATCAAGACCAAAGTCCTCTACGAGTCCAGTCCCAGAACTACACTCAAAACCGTTCCTAATTATGTGGAACTAAACGAAATTCAGAATCTGGACAGCCTTACCATCATGGAAAAACCCAGCACTCCCAAGATATTTGCAGTAGCTTTAGAGGGTAAATTCTCCTCTGCCTACGCCAGCCGAAGTGAGCGGAACGAGTATCCAAACTTTAAGAACAATAGTGCTGAAAACAAAATGATAGTAATCTCTGATGGAGATGTAGCCCGCAATGCTGTATTAAAGGGCGAGCCGCTGCCATTGGGAGAAGACTTATATACCAATCAGCGCTATGGGAATGCACAATTCCTTAGAAATGCATTGGATTACCTCTTGGATGATGACAATCTCATAGACCTGCGCAGTAGGAGCGTAGAGATACGCCTTCTGGATCAGAAACTGATAAATGATGAAAAATCCTACTGGCAGTGGTTCAATCTCCTCCTGCCGTTGCTTTTCATCGGCGGTTTAGGCGGTCTCTTCTTCTGGCTGAGAAAGAAAAAATTTGGCTGATAGTATTTTTTTATAGTTAATGATAAAGTGAAAGCTGGAAGGCTGGGATATTCATAAAACCTAATCTTCCGGCTTTCTTTTGTTTTCCTATTTTTGTCCGCATTCTGCTAATGAGCTATCACTGATACACCATAATAAATTAAATCAAAATTGCTGGAAATTTTCAGAATTGGACTTTCAGGGTGTCAGGAAATGCAAACTACAGGGTGTGGTTTATATTTCTCAACACTCTGAAATAACAATCCCAAAAAATGCTGGTTATTGTTTTTAGGTTAAAATAATGAAAACCAGCAGGAGCAGCGGATTTTCAAATAAAAAATGCCCCCAAAAAGGGAGCATTTTGTTTAATTGCGGATTATTTGAAATCTTTATCCGTTGCTTTATTGATTTCGTAGGATTTTACATCAGAGTTAATTTCTATACCGCCCATATTTTGGCTGATTTTGAAAGGTAATTTTACTCCTGAAACCTCTTTGTAATCCGAGTAGTATGTAGGAACTATGATGTCCTGTCCCTGCATATTCTGCGTTTCGGACTCGCCTGTTTTTAGTCCAGTTTTTACGCTGTAGAAGTAAGTCTTGTTTCCTTTTTTTACGGCATAAACTTCTTCTCCGTTCATGTTTTCAATGCCTCTTAATGTCGTATTTTTAGCATTGAAATCCAGCTCTGGGAAGATTTCTTTGTTTGCAGAAAGATTTTCTTTTACTTCTGCTGGTATAGGCTGTTTTTGTCCTTGCATCACCATATAGCCGTCCTTTCCATCAAAAACGATTTTCTGCATACTCTGTCCCATCATTTTCATCTCTACGGATGTTTTTCCTCCTTTTGCTGCTAAAGTAATGGTTTCTATGGTCATTCCTTGTACCGTTGCAGAAGAATTCATCTGTAATGAATTGATTTTCTCTACATTTGCTTTTCCTCCGATAGCAGCGATGTATTTCTGTCCGATGGATTCAGCGGTAACGCCTGCAGCTATTTTCTTTGTTTCTGGTTTGGAAGCAGGATTCGCAAATTTGTCAAAATATTTCACTGGATAGCCTAATTTCTCTAGACCATCTGCAATTTCAGAGCCTTTTCCAGCCACGAAAATTCTACTTTGATTAGGCAGGATATAGGCTTTTGCAGCAGCAGAAACATCGGAAGTAGTTACTTTGTCTATGGATTTCAGATAGTTAGCATAGAAATCAGCAGGAAGGCTGTAAAGTCTTTCATTAAGAGCAAACCTAGCGATAGTTTCAGGTTTTTCTAATGACATGATGAACTCTCCTTTTAGTTTTGCTTTTGCATTGGCTAATTCCTCAGGTTTTATTTGAGAGATACCTTTTAATTCGTTCATGAATTCTACGACAGCCTTGTCTGTTACTTCGTTTCTTACACTTGCATTAGCAGAGAAGTATGGGCTGTATTTGTTTGTAGAAAGACGAGAATAAGCTCCATAAGTGTAGCCGTTTTTTTCACGAAGATTCATGAATAATCTAGCTTCGCCACCACCACCAAGGATGTAGTTGGCAATCACTCCGCTGAAATATTGTGGGTCTTTCATTTGGAGAGTGGTAGGGTTTCCTACACGGATAACAGACTGCACAGCTGTAGGTACATCTACGATGTTTATTTCCGTAGCAGGTAGTTTTTTAGCTGGTTCTAAAACAGCGAATTTAGTTCCAGATTTTTTCCATTTTCCGAATTCTTTTTCTACTAATTTTTTGATTTCGGAAGTTTTTACATCTCCTACAATTACCAAATAAGCATTGTCTGGGGCATAGTATTTTTTATAAAAATCCTGAACATCTTTCAGCTGGATTTTATTGATGCTTTCCTCAGTTACAAATTCGCCGAGAGCCGTGTTTTTACCGTAAGTAAGCGCATTATCAACTCGTCTAGCGATTTCACTAGTATCTTTTTCTTTTGTTTTTAATCCCTCGATGGTTCTTTCTTTGGACTTATTTACTTCTTCCGCAGAGAACTTTGGATTAGCGACAGCATCTGCCATCAGACTGATAACCTGCGTAGAGTATTTAGAAAGGGTATTAGCTCCTGCTCCTTCTGAAGAAAAACTAAGATAAGCTCCTAAGAAATCAATTTTTTTGTTGAATTCCTCTTTACTTAGTTTAGTAGTTCCCATGCCAAGCTGGTCAGCCATGATTTCTCCAACTCCTACAATATTTCCTTCATAAACAGGAGGTCTGTCTATAGTAAGACGGATATTTACTCTTGGAAGTTTGTTGTTTTCTACTACTAAAACAGTAAGTCCGTTTTTAAGTTTAAAAGAGTTAGGTTTTGCAATGTTGATAGCAGGTGTAGAGCCTGGTTTAGGCATTGCATTGATGTCAATATTTTGTGCATAGACCATTCCAGAAAATAGGAATGCAGCCGCGATATATTTAATGTTCTTCATTGGTCAATTATTTTTTAGGTAAGTAGTTAATGATGGCTCTCTGATTGCTGTTTAGGTATTTTCTAGCAGCATTTCTCAAATCTTCTCTCGTGATAGAGCGATAGATGTTGATTTCTTCGTTAATCAAGTTGGTGTTCCCTTTTAGTAAATAGCTGTCTGCTAGTGTATTAGCGATACCTTCCACAGAAGAGTTAGCATTTACGAAATCATTTTCCACTTGGTTTTGAAGTTTTTGATAATCTTCCTCTGAGATTAAATCTGTCTGAAGTTTTTTGATTTCAGCATCGATGTCTTTTTTCAAAACATCTTTTGAAGTATTTCCCATAGGAATTGCAAAGAAAGCAAAGATACTATGGTCTACCAATCCAAGGTTGAACGCCTCTACAGCCAATGCTTTTTTCTCATTATCTACTAGTTTTTTATAAAGAACAGAGGATTTACCTTTGCTTAGGTAGCTTCCCAGCATGCTTAGGATGTAGGCATCTCTCTCGTTTCCAGCTGGTGTTCTGTAAGCGAAG
Organism: uncultured Flavobacteriaceae bacterium; assembly: GCA_963517805.1. GTDB lineage: Bacteria > Bacteroidota > Bacteroidia > Flavobacteriales > Weeksellaceae > JABCPE02. The sequence goes on from CAUQHD010000012.1 coordinate 8,441, forward strand.
ATATAGGCTGGAATCTGGATGTTGGCATCATATACAGTTTCCTCAAACTCTTGCGTAATAGGAGTTTCTTTTGGGAAATTACGAGTAATAGGCGTTCCTTTTGGTATACTGCCGAAATATTCGCTAATCCATTTTTTAGTCTGCTCTGGTTTGATGTCTCCAGCGACTACCAAAGTAGCATTGTTAGGAATGTAATATTTCTTAAAGAAAGCGTTAAATTCTTCTAATTTTGCTGAATTTAAATCCTCCATAGAACCGATAACAGTTCCTTTGTAAGGGTGTTTTTTAAACAAAGTAGTAAGAATAGCGTTGAAAAGCCCACCATAAGGCTGGTTGTCCATTCTTAGCCTTTTTTCTTCTTTTACTACTTCTCTCTGAGTATCTACTCCAATCTGGTTGATAACAGGGTGTCTTAGCCTTTCTGCTTCCATCCAAAGCCCGAGCTGTTCGTTGTTAGAAGGGAAAGTTTCATAGTAATAAGTGCGGTCAGGGTCTGTATTAGCGTTGTTAGAACCTCCATTAGCAGATACTATTTTGAACCACTCACCTCGTTTGATGTTTTTAGTTCCTTCAAACAAAAGGTGCTCAAAAAAGTGTGCAAAACCAGTTCTCCCAGCGGCTTCATCCTTTGCACCCACATGGTACATTACCGAAGTGGTCACCACAGGAGCAGAATTGTCTTGGTGTAAAATCACATGTAACCCGTTTGGCAAATCATATTCTTCAAACTTGATTTGCTGCGCATTAAACAGCATTGCGAAAGAAGCTGCCATTGCGATTGATAGAAATCTTTTTCTCATAAAAATTTAAATTTTACTCTATTAGTATAAAAAATCACGAAATGTTACAAAGGAATGAAAAAAAATTGAAAAATAAAATAGAAAACGGACTAATAAACGATTTTGAGCAAAAAAAATTAATCAATTTTAACAATATAGCATGTGATTTTTAACAAATTAAAATTTACTTTTGCATTCAATATTATGAGGAATATTTTATTGTTTTTTATTTTATGTCAGACAGCTATAGTTTTTGGGCAGGAGAACTATAAAATACTGATGCACAAAGGAAATAAAAACTTTGACCAAAAAAACTACGATGAGGCTTCTCAGCTTTATTCAGAGGCTTCTCAGCAGAAAGCAAAGGATTTCGGCTCACATTATAATTTAGGGAATGCATTTTATAGAAAGGAAATGTATGAGGATGCCATTGCTCAATACGAAAAGTCATTAGAAAATGCAGAGAATGAAAGCCAAAGAGTTTCGGCGCTTTATAATATGGGGAATGCTTATTTTCAGCAGGGAAACAGCAAGAAGGCGGTAGATTCTTACAAAAAAGCATTAAAATTAGACCCAGATAATGATAAAATTCTGCATAATCTTAGAATAGCTCAGAAGAAAGAGGAAAAAAAGCAAAATCAATCTGAAAAGAAATCGCAGAAAGAACAAAATCAGCAAGATAATCAACAGCAAGATATAGACAGATATTCTCCTGAGAAAGATAGATTCAGAAAAGAGAATAATGAAAATCAGCACGAGCAAGATTCTGAAAATCAACTTAAAAAACAAGAAAAAAGAGAGGAAGAAGAACTTCTGAAACAAATCGCTGAAAAAGAGCAGCATGCAGCAAGAAGGGCTTTAGGAAGCCGTGGATACGCAAATCCGCGGAGTAATGAGAAAGACTGGTAAATGAGGCAAATAAATTACATATTATTTTTTATTTTTTCTTCCATATCGGGCTATGGACAGGTCAGCCTTATATCTGCGACTAATACCCGAGAATACAAAGTGAGGGAGCCTTTCAACCTAAGTATAGGCATGGAAATAGCGGGAGATATGCACCAGCAGACGCCTATAAAACTGCCGGATTTATCCAAATTTGAGGTTTTAGGAAACGCTTCGGAAGCCTTTACATTTATAGATCCAGAAACAGGTATGCAGGTGAAACAGATTGTCTATCAGTTGATTCTATTGCCCAAACAGACTGGGAAAATAAAGATAGGCAGCGCCTTGGTTCAGGTCAATGGAAAGGTATACCGTTCCGATGCATTTGATATCATTGTGAAAGACGGCGGCAGAAGAAGATTTGAAGAAAATTCCCTCAGAGAAGTCCATCTTTCCATGGAAACGGAAAATAGAGAAGTTTATGAAAACCAGCCTGTTGTGGTGGTTCTGAAAGCATACGGAAGGAATTTTGATGATTTTAGAAAAGTTCATGATATTCGGTTTCCTGCTGTAAAAGGGGATTTGTATCCGATAAGCACGGCAAGGCAGGAAGTCAGCATAGAAAATGAAGAAATTGCTTCTCAAATAATAGGTTCGTTTGTGGTTTTCCCAGAGAAATCGGGAGAATTTTCTATTTTGCCAGCATTGGCGAAACTTAATAATGATAAAATATCTTCCAATAGACTGAAAATCAATGTAAAAAAACTTCCAGATAAAGCTCCTGAAAGTTTTAAAAACGCAGTAGGGGAATTTAAAATAGAACTGACAGCACCGAATAAAAAAGAAATTGAAATAGACAAACCTTTTGATGTATTTGTAAAGCTCTCAGGGGAGGGGAATTTAAAATCCATCACTCTTCCAAAAATCATAGAATCAGCAGATTATAGTATATTAAAACCAAGACAGAAAACAGATATTCAAACTAAATCTAAGGGGCTTTTAGGGGAAATTACAGAGCATTATCTCATTGTTCCTAAAAAAGAAGGAGAAATTGCCGTTAAAATAGAGGATTTTACTTTTTTCAATTTAAAAGAAGAAAAATACAAAACTCTGAAAACAGATGAGCTGAAAATCAATTCTATAAAACCAAAAGAGCTTGAAAAACAAAACTTTGTAATGGAAGGGCTGGAAGAAACAGGGCATATATTGAAGAAAGTAACTTTATTGCCTATATCCAGTGAAGAAAAGAAGGAAGGTATCAACTGGCAAAGGATTTTGACAGGTGTGTTTTTAGGTGTTATATTGTTGGTTTTGTTAAAACTAAGAAGAAAAAAATCCTCAGTAAAAATAGAAAATAAATTAGAAAAGATAACAACCATAGCCGAAACTGAAGAATTATTAAAGGAAAATATTTCTATCGGGAAAGAGTACTATTTTGGGGCGATAAAAAACGCTGCGGACAAGGGAGATTCTGCAAGTTTCTTTGAAAATTATCAAGAACTTCATGAAGAAGCTGAAAATCAAATAAAAAGGCTGAAAAACCAAACCATTTTAGAGTTTTTAGAAGAAGCAGAAAGTGCTGATTTTGTGCAGGATTTTGAGAAATTTAGAACAAAAATTCAAGAAGCAAAATATGCTCCTATTCATGGGGATTTATATGAATTCTATAATGATATCGTCAAATTTTACACTAAAATTATGGAATAGTTAAAAAATATTCATATTTTTGAGAAAATTTTAAAAACTAATCTATGCTGGAAGCTATCTCATTTGACGAAATTATCACATGTTTTTTGGTTTTATTTGCCATTATTGACATTATTGGTTCTATTCCTATTTTTGTGAGTTTAAGGAAAAAATTTGGAAAAATAGAATCCGAAAAAGCAACGATTGTGGCAACAGGGATTATGCTCTCTTTTTTATTTTTGGGAGATAAATTACTGAAAATCATTGGTTTAGATATTAACTCTTTTGCTATTGCAGGAGCGTTTGTTGTTTTTATCATCGCTTTGGAAATGATATTGGGAATAGATATTCATAAAAACGAAGAAATGAAGGCAGCTTCTATCATTCCTATCGCATTTCCTTTGGTGGCGGGAGCGGGTTCCCTTACAGCAACGCTTTCGCTTCGTGCAAATAATCATGTTATCAATATTGTCATTGCTATTTTGCTCAACATGCTATTTGTTTACATTATTTTAAAATCATCTGACTTTTTGTCCAAAAAAATAAACGAAGGGACACTTATGGTTCTCAAAAAAGCATTTGGCATAATTTTGTTGGCAATCTCCATTAAAATGTTTATGGCTAATTTAGTTCAGCTGATAAACACTTTTTCTAACCAAATAAATTAGAAGAAATGGAACAGACTAACAGAGTAGAAGAATTTTATAAAAAACTGAAAATCAATTTAGAAGAACAACATAATTTTCCAGAGAATTATCTCTATAAATTCATTCTCATCAACGACAGCGAGAAACTTGCTGAGATTTACAGAATATTTGACGGCTTAGAATACAGCATCGCGACTAATGAAAGCAGCAATGCTAAATATATAAGTTGCAGTATTTCTTGCTTCGTTTTGGATGCAGACCATGTAATTAAGCTTTATAAGGAAGTGGCTAAAATAGAAGGAGTTATCATGTTATAACTCCTTTTTATATATTCAAGTCTTTTTTAGGATTAAATATATAGATAATAAAAAACAGAAAAACAGAAATTCCCAAAAACCATTGGAAATAATGTGAGGTGTTCTGGGTATAAATATGACTTTTTGTCTGCTCTTTTCCAGAGGATTTAATATCTTTAATAATTTCGCGGACACTTTCGGCGAGATTATTTCCATCAATATATTTTCCATTAGTTTGTTCGGCAAGGGATTTTAGGACATTCGTCTGCCTTTTGGTGATGATGGTTTCGCCGTATTCATTTTTCTTAAAATCGGAATAAAAATTAAACTGATATTCAGGAATCGGTGCTCCTTCTTCTGTCCCAATTCCTACGGTGGAAATGGAAATATTGTTTTCTTTGGCGAGGTTTATTGCTTTTTGATAATTATCCTCATTGTCTTCGCCATCGCTTATTAAGATTATTTTTTTTGCTCCAGAAAATGCTTTATTCAGCTTTTTATCAGCCTCTTGCACTGCTAGGAAGAAATCTGTTCCTTGTTTTTGGATAAGGAGGGTTTCTATATTTCGGATGTAGAGGTCTGCGGTAGAATAGTCGGTAGTGAGCGGCATGATAGAGTGGGCTTCCCCTGCAAAAACCACAATGCCTACTTTTTCATCGGTTAAGTTTCTAAGAGACTGAATTACAATTTGTTTTGCGTGTTCCAGCCGAGAAGTCTCAATATCTCCTGCATTCATTGAATTGGAAATATCAACTAAAAAAATTACATTTCCAGATTTTTGGGTCACTTGTATTTTTTCTTTTTCGGTACTGATGAGGTCTGTCATTGCTAAAACTAAAAATGACACAGCCAAAACCAACAAAAAAGGAACAAATTTTGAAAAATTTTCTTCTCGGCTGAATATTAATTCATGAAATCTTTTTTCCGCAAAAATATTTTTAGTCCGTTTTTTCCACTTTAAAAAAGAGAAACTTAAAAATAAAATTATCGGTAAAATAAGCAGAAGAAATAAATATTTTGTATTTCCAAACTCTAAATTCATTATTTCAATATTTTAAAAACCTGCCATCTCAGAATCCAGTCTAAAATTAGCAAAATCAGCGCCATCCACAGAAAAACTCTGAAAAACTCTGTGTATTCGTAGTTTTTCTTTCCTTTGATTTTTGTTTTCTCTAATTGGTTGATTTCCTTATAGATATATTCTAAACTCTCGCTGGAATCGGCACGGAAGTATTTTCCGCCTGTGTTTTCTGCAATAGAATTGAGCAGATGCTCGTCTATTTCCACTTTTTGAGGCGTGAAATATATATCCCCAAAAGGAGTCACTGCGGGAGATTCTGCGTATCCATCCGTTCCAATACCGATGGTGTAGACTTTTATCCCATTATTTCTAGCCAAATCGCTGGCAACTTCGGCAGGCATTGCGTTTCTTGTGGTGTTCATTCCATCGGTCATCAGGATGATTACTTTACTTTTGGATTGGCTTTTTATCAGGTGTTTGGTGGCTACTGCCAGCCCTTCGCCTATGGCAGTTCCGTGGGCTACATCGCCAGGCTGCATTTCTTCTATTTCGGTAGAAATCACCTCGTGGTCGGTGGTCAGCGGCACTCTCATAAAGGCTTCTGCGGCGTAGATGACCAGCCCAAGTCTGTCATTTTCCCTTTGCGAAACGAAATCTTGGGAAAGTTTTTTTAGCACAGTCAATCGGTCTGGACTAAAATCCCTTGCCAGCATACTGAGTGAAATATCCACTGCTAAAACAATGTCAATGCCCTGTTCATAGTTGTTTTTAATGGTATAGGTGCGAGGCCTTGCCAGCGCAATAACTAGGGCAGAGAGGATAAAATATTTGGATAAAGTGAGGATTTTATTTACCCGAAAATAGCCATTGCCCATTTGTATATTTTGGGTAGAGGGTATGAGAATACCTTTTTGTTTTCTTTTCTTTAAATCCTTGATAATTAAAGGAATAAATAATAAAAACAAAGCCAAAAACCACGGACTATGAAACTCAAAATTAAACATTGTCTATATCTGTTTTAGGGTTAAAATGAGTAGAATATATAATGTTTTTTATTGAGTCAAAATCACTTTCCATCGTATTTTTTTCAGGAATGGTCTTCGCAAATTTTACTAAATCTCCACGAGTCAGCACTTTTTCAAAGACTTCTATTTCTTCATCCGAAATATAATGTTTACTTTTCATTAAATCTATCAAATCTTCTGTGAGAAGGATGTCAGCAGGAATTTGTTTATTATCAGCAAGATAGCCTCTGCAGATTTCTATCAGTTCCACATAGAAAAGGCGGTATTCGTTTTTCTCTATGAGGTTTTTATTTTTTAGTTGTTCTAATTTTTTCAGTGTTTTCAGTGCTGGATTTTCTACGCGCAGATTTTTTACTTTTCTATATTTAAAAATAAATAAAAAGATAAATCCTAAAATCCCTAAAATAACAAGTCCGCCAAAGAAATAATTTTTATACAGCTCCCAATAATCTGAAAGAGAGAGTTTTACCTCTTCGTTCGGCATGATGTCGTTAATTTCCTCGCCCTGCTGAGTGGGATTAGTAACCTCTATTTCATAAGGCGTGGTGCGGTGGATTTCTTCGCCGATTTTAAATTCCAAAGCAGGAATGCTGTGTTTCCCTTCCTCGTAAATTGTAAATTCTATAATTCGTTCGTAGCTGTTTGGATTTTCGGAAATGCTGTCTTTCGTTTCCTCAAAACTAAACGGCAGAAGCCCATTTTTCGGTGCTGAAATTACATTTTTTTGATTTAAATTTTCTATTTTAACTTTGAAAACAGCCGTTTCGCCGAGTTCTATTTTTTGTTTATCCAAACTTGTGGAAAGCTGCTGCGCAAATCCAAATGTGGTTCCGAAAAAGAAAAGTAAAAAATATTTTTTCATCTTTTATCTATGGCGACTAAAATCGTTAAAATGATTTCTATTATTGATATTATTGACATGTTTTTTGTTATTTTTTGAAGTATTTTCTTAGTTCTTTTACATACTCATCGCCTGTTTTTAGGCTGATGAATCCTGCCGAAGCACTATCAAAAATTTCCTTTGTTTTTTGTTCTTTTTTTATTTGGTTTTCTCTAAAATTTTCCTGCCATCTGCGGTCAGATGTATTTACCCAAATCTGCTTTCCTGTCTCGCTGTCGGAGAGCAGAGCGTAGCCGATATCAGGAATTTTGCTGTCTTTTTCATCAGAAATTTTCAGCCCTAAAATTTGGTGTTTTTTAGAAGCAGTTTTCAATATTTTTTCCTGAAAATCATCATTAAAATCCGATAAAACGAAAAGAAAAGATTTCTTTTTAAAAACATTCATCATATATTCCAAAGCCTTGTCTAAATGAGTTTCAGAGGCGATGTAATCAGACGAAATGATATCAGATATCATAGCCAAAAGGTGTTTTTTTCCTTTTTGTGGCGGGACAACTTTATAGACTTTATCCGCAAAGAGAATGAGTCCTACTTTGTCATTGTTTTTCAGTGCTGAAAAGCCTATACTTGCGCAGATTTCGGCTACGAATTCCTTTTTTAGCGAAATTTTCGTTCCATAGTCCATAGATGCCGAAATATCCACCAAAAGCATGATGGTCAGTTCCCGCTCTTCTTCCATCACTTTCACAAAAGGCTGTTGGAAACGAGCCGTTTTGTTCCAGTCTATTCTGCGGATTTCATCGCCGAACTGGTAGGGTCTTATCTCGGCAAAAGTCATTCCCTGTCCCTTGAATGCAGAGTGATACGCACCCATGAGGGAGGCATCAGTCTCCCTGCGGGAGCGGATTTCTATTTGTTTTACTTTTTTTATAATATCTTTGATGTCCAGTCTGCTCATTATTTTGAAAGATGATAATGTCTTAGCTGATGTTCTTTCTGGCGTGCATTGCTGAAACAAGACACTCGTTTTAGATAGCCTATCACTCTGGTAGCGTGGTCTATATCCTTGGAATGGCAGCTGCTGCACTCGTACAGAGTTCGTTTGTCTATGTGGTCACAGTCGTTACAGATAGTGATACGAATATTGAAACAGAAATAATTACACCCTGCTAATGCTGTGGCATTCAGTAATTTGAGGAAACCTTCTTTGTTTGGTGTTTCTTCTAAATTGAGATGAAGAGCCGAACCGCCATCCAGATATTGGATGATTTCTTTTCCATGAAGAATAATTTTATCTAAAACATTAATCTTCTCATTTTCAACAGGGTAGAAGTAGGAGTTATAGCACTCACGAGGTGAGAACAAGCCATCTTTCTTGTCCCAAATAGCATTTTTCACACCCAGGTTTTCCGCCGGAACAAATTCCGTGTTGAACATATAGCCGTAGAGCTGTTTTGCTTTTTTATTTTCTTCGTAAATGATTTTAAGATAATGACTTACGAAATTTTTGTAATCCGTATTGTTGCTTGCCTCTATGCCCAGATATTCGGCAGCCTCCACCATTCCATTGATTCCGATGGTCAAAAATTGTTTATCCAAAGAAATAAAACCAGCATCATACACAGGCAGAAGTCCTGCGGCTTTGTATTCTTCGACTAATTTTCGGAAAGCAACTTGGTATTTATGAATTTTTTGAATTTCTTTAGCAATGTCTTTTTTTAGTTGGATTAGTCTATTGATATTCAGTGTGATAACATTGATAGAGCCTGTTGCCACGCCGCCAGCACCGAGCGAATAGCTGAATGTATTATCACTGATTTCGTTGCGCAGTCGGCAGCAAGAAGCTAGGCTGTCTGCACTCTCAGACTGATAAATAAAGAAAGAATTTCCCTCGCTGAGTTCCTCTGCGCACATTTCCGCAAAATCACCATCCACAGGCTTAGTTCCATCTGTGAGCATGGCTGCGGTAACCACAGGGAAAGTCAAAATAGCTTTGGTTCTTTCAGCATTAAACCACTTCATAAAGAATTTTTGGAAACGAGAAAATCGCTCCCAGTCAGGACGGGTCATATCAGGAAAGACAAACTCGCCAAACATACTGTCAAAATAAGGCTTGTCATAAAGCGAAATGTTCCAGAATACGGACTGATATCCGCGTGCTGCCGCTGGCTGATTGATTGCATAAACCACATGCTGTAAGTGGTTTTCTATGGTTTTTGTATTGGTTTCTAAATAGTTTTCGCCAAAATCTTTCGCCGCAAAATGGTCAAAATAAAGCAAAAACTCTACCGTTGCCAAAGCTCCTGCAAACTGCGAACTTACCGCAAAAACTAAATTCACAAACTCACCGCAGAAACTCTCCAAATGCTTTGGTGCTCTACTTTCTCCACCTATTTTCAGAAGTCCGTCAAGCAGGAAAGGATACATGCTGATAGACACACAATAGGGCTTCAGAGAGGTTTCGTCATGGACATAGATTTCGTGATTTTCTATCTGGCGAACATACTCATTTGCAGTCTCTTCATCGAAAAGACTTGCAATTTTTCTTCGCACCAGTTCGCGGTTGATTTGGATATTGATATCCTTGTTGATTTCAGCCTCCATGGTTGCGATGTTTTTGGAGGTTACATTTGCGTTTGCATCTACGGAAGAAGCCGATGCGGCGTTACCCGCTTTGATGTAATTTTGGATAAAATCAATTTTTTCATTGATTTGTGAAGGTGTTAGACGAATCATAGTGTTAATTTTTAATGTTTTACAAAATAATGGTTTAGTAGTTTATTAGTTTTTACCTCTATAAATTTTTGATTGGTTT